>JAISNG010000126.1 GCA_031276365.1 Campylobacteraceae bacterium
GGTTTCCGCTGCGCGATGAAGCCGAAATATTTATCGGAAAGCGCGGTGTGGCAGTCTTTTGCCACGCTATATCGGAACAAAATGACTGCCTTTTATGTTCGGTTTATTTCAGACGCGAATTAAAAAAGCTTGGATTTGATTTGGACAATTTAAGCTTTTCGTATGAGGAGTTACTGCTTGAACGCTTCGGACGCGCTTTGACAAAAGATGCAAATGGGATTGGGGACGAATTGTTTGGTGAGTTTAAAAACTCTTTTAGCGAAGAGGAAATAGTCGTTTTGACTTCATTTGCCGCTTTGATGATAGCAACAAACCTTATAAATAAAGCTCTGGATATTGAACTTGACGATGGTTTGCAGATATACACAAAAGAGGAGAAACCCAAATGAGCAAAGAGTTTCTCGGAAAAACTGTTTTTATAACGGGCGCGGCGCAGGGGCAAGGCAGAGCTGTGGCATTGGCTTTTGCAAAAGAGGGTGCAAATGTGGCAGGGTTTGATTTGACTGAAAAGATACCCTACCCTGCATACAACCGCTCAAGTGCCAGCCATTTAAAAACGCTTGAGAAAGAGATAGAGAGTCTTGGAAGCGGAAAATTTGCTGCATACACAGGCGATGTGCGAAACGCCAATGATTTAGAAAATGCCGTAAAGGGGACGATAGAGGTTTTCGGCAGGATAGATATTTTATTTAACAATGCAGGAGTTGCCGCTTACGGATTATCTCATGAATTAACCGAAGAGCAATGGGATACAATACTGGATATAAATCTAAAAGGCGCGTTTTTGACGGCAAAATATGTCATACCGCATATGATAAAAGAACGCTCTGGAGTTATCATCAACAACTCTTCAGTTGCTGGAATGAGAGGAATGAACCGCCTCTCACACTATGCCGCCTCAAAATGGGGACTTATCGGACTTACGAAAAGTTGGGCTATAGAGCTTGCACCTTATGGCATCCGCTCTTTAAGCATACATCCGACAGGAGTAAATACACCATTGAATGACGGCTTGGCAGAGCTTGAAGGCTCTACGCCTGAGGAGATAGCTGAACGTTCTGCGGGCAATCTGCAACCCGTTCCATGGATAGAACCAGAAGATGTGGCAAACGCCGTTTTATTTCTCTCCTCCGATAAATCCCGATATGTAACGGGAAGTCAATTTGTTTTGGATGCGGGACTTTTGACCCGTTAGAAAGTAAAAATATTAAAAGGAATGTTTAATGTCAAAAAAATATTGGGATGAAAAGATTGAGACACTGCCGCGCTCCAAATTGGAGGCTTATCAGCTAAAGACTTTGAAAGAGTATCTTGTTTTTGCATATAATAATTCGCCATACTATCACAAAAGTTTTGACGAACACGGCGTGAAGCCGGACGACCTAAAAGAGCTTGGTGATTTGCAAAAATTCCCTTTTATCAACAAAAAGATAGAAAGAGACCGCCAAATAGCCGCTCCGTTTTTGGGAGATTTAGCGTGCGTAGATGAAAAAGATGTCGTCTATATCTCCGCTTCCAGCGGTTCAACGGGAGTTCCGACCATAAGTCCTTTTACGCTTAATGACTTCAACGAATGGCAGGATGTTGAGTCGCGGCTATATTGGATGGTTGGCATGCGTCCAACCGACAGATATCTTCATGCGCTAAACTTCACGCTTTTTGTCGGAGGTCCAGATGTCGTCGGCGCTCAAAATCTCGGCGCAATGTCTATTTGGGCAGGCACTGTTCCATCTGAAAAGCTTTTATTCATAATGAAAGAATTTCAACCGACTATAACATGGACTACGCCCTCTTACGCGTGGCATCTTGGAGAGAGTGCGAAAGCTCAAGGCATTGACCCCGCAAAGGATTTGTCCATAAGAAAAATCATTGTCGCAGGTGAAACAGGCGGTTCTATATCTGCCACAAGAGCAGAGATAGAGAAACTATGGAATGCCGAATTATTCGACTTTTACGGCATATCGGATATTTTCGGAGCATGTGCTGGAATGTGCGAATATAAAGACGGCTTGCATCTGGCGGAAGACCACATCTTAGTAGAGGTTTTAGACCCAAACACTCTGCAGCCTCTCAAAGACGGCGAACAGGGCGAAATCGTATTTACGACATTAAGAAAAAGAGCAAGACCGATGATAAGATTTAGAAGTGGTGATATAGGTTTTGTAAACCGCGAAAAGTGCAAATGCGGCAGAACGCACGCACGCATCAATATAACAGGACGTATAGACGATATGTTCATAGTCTCAGGCGTAAACGTTTTTCCAAGCGATATTGAGTATGTCGTGAGGACGCTGGATGGACTTACGGGCGAATACAGGATAATTATAGACGAAGAGGAGCATTTGACAAAATTTGATATTGAGGTAGAAAAAAATGACGATATCTTGCTAACGCATGAGTTGGAACTTGGCGAAAAACTCTCAAAAAAAATCAAAGAGCGTCTCGGAGTCAAACCAAGACATATCAAGATTTTGCAAAAAGGCGATATACCGCGTGCTACTCACAAGGCGAAACGTATCATAGACAATAGAAAAAAATCGGAATAAAAATGCCAAACACAAGCGAACGAACAAAATTTTTTACAGAATCCGTCATAAGGCGCATGACGCGCATAAGCAACGAATACGGCGCGGTAAATCTTTCACAAGGATTTCCCGACTTTGAGCCTCCGCTTGAATTAAAAGAGGAGTTGCAAAAAACGGCGATAAACGGACCGCATCAATATGCGATAACATGGGGAGCGCCCAATTTTCTGGAAGCTTTAGCAAAAAAACAGAGCCGCTTTATGGGCGTAAATATTGAAGCGCAAAAAAATATAGTCGTAACATGCGGAAGCACGGAAGCCATGATGGCGGCTCTTATGTCTGTTGTCAATATGGGCGACAAAGTGATAGTATTTTCCCCATTTTATGAAAATTACGGTGCAGATACAGTATTGACGGGAGCTGTTCCGATTTATGTGCATTTGACGCCGCCCGCTTTTAATTTTGATAAAAAAGCGCTGCGCGAAGCGTTTTGTCAAAGACCAAAGGCTATTATCATTTGCAATCCTGGCAATCCGACAGGAAAAGTTTTTACCAAAGATGAACTGCTCTATATCGCAAGTTTAGCCGAAGAGTTTGACACATGGGTCATAACCGATGAAGTTTACGAACATATCGTATATAAGCCGCACAAACATACATATTTTGCGTCGCTTCCGAATATGTTTGAAAGGACTATTTCGTGCAGTTCACTCTCCAAAACTTACTCCATCACAGGCTGGAGACTTGGCTATATCATAGCTTCCGAAGAGGTTATAAACGCCGCACGCAAGGTTCATGACTTTTTGACGGTTGGAGCCGCCGCACCTTTGCAGGAAGCCGCTGTAAAGGCATTAGAGTTTGACGATAATTATTATGATAAACTGCTTTCTCATTACACGCGTAAAAAAGAGTTGTTTTTAAATCTGCTGGACGATGCGAAATTAAAATATATAGAGCCTGAAGGAGCATACTACGTCATGGCGGATATTTCGGAGTTTGGCGTAAAAAACGATGTTGAATTTGCCGAATGGCTCGCGCGAAAAGTCGGTGTGGCGGCAGTGCCTGGTTCTACGTTTTTTAAGGAAAATATTCAAAATTATATACGATTTCACTTTGCCAAAAAAGAGGAGACACTTTTGGAAGCTGGAAAAAGGCTTTTGAAATTGCGTGAATTTGCGAGTAAACTTTATGTGTAAAAGCCTTTCAAGACTTTACGGGATTTTAAAGGGCAGATATCATGTGTGAAATCATTTGGTACGGTAGAGGCGGAGGCGGAGCATTTACTGCCGCCAGACTTTTGGGAATTGCCGCAAGCCTTGAAAACAGGTATGCTCTTGCTTTTCCGACATTCGGACCTGAACGAAGAGGCGCTTTGGTGCTTGGATTTACGAAGCTTGATGATGTAAAAATTTTGGATAGAAGTGAAATTACTGAGGCAGATTTTGCGATAATTCTTGACGAAACGCTCTTTTCGGACGAAGTTTTAAAAAGATTAAAGCTAAACGGAACTTTACTCATCAACACCAAAGATATCTCAAAATACGCTTCGCTTCACAAAAACGCCGTCGGTTTGGATGCGTCGGCATTGGCGCTTGCGATATTAAAAAAACCTATAGTAAATACCGCATTTTTAGGAGCATTTGCGGCTGTTTCAAAAGAGATTAGCCTAAATGCGCTTGAAAATGCCGTCAAGCAGGATATGAAAGCCTCTTTAGTTGAAAAAAATATAGAACTTTTGAGAACTTCATACGAAAGCGTGAATATATGAAAAAACCAAAATTATATGCATACACAGAGCCTGTTTCCATTGACGGCTACCCGCAATCGCCCTGTTTTCAAGCAGGACATCTTGTATCTGCAAACAAAAGTTACCGCGTACTAAAGCCTGTCATTGACGAGGATAAATGCATTGGGTGCATCTTGTGTTACGCGCTGTGTCCGGACGGCGCGATTTTCCGTTTTGAAAATATAGTCAAGGTGGATTATGACTTTTGCAAAGGGTGCGGCATTTGCGCAAACGAATGTAAAAGCAATGTTATCAAAATGGTTGAGGAGAGTTAAATGGCACAAAAGAGAGAGTTTTTGTCAGGCAATGAAGCTGTTGCCTTCGGCGTCAAATTGTGCCGTCCTCATGTCATAGCCGCTTATCCGATAACACCGCAGACGATAGTTGTAGAGCGTCTTTCGGAAATGGTAGAAAACGGCGCGCTAAAATGTGAATACATGCATGTAGAGTCCGAATACTCCGCGCTTTCCGCCCTTATGGGAGCAAGTGCAGTGGGTGCGAGAACATTTACTGCGACTTCATCTCAAGGATTGCTTTATATGGCGGAGTGTTTGCATTATGCAAGCGGCGGACGCTTTCCGATAGTTATGATGAATGCTAACAGGTCGCTTGCGCTTCCGTGGAATATCTACGGCGACCAGCGCGACTCTTTGTCCCTGCTTGACTGCGGATGGATACAAGCATACGCCGAAGATGCGCAAGAGAGCCTTGACCTTGTGATACAGGCGTTCAAAATCGCAGAGGACAAAAGAGTATCTACGCCGTTCATGATAAATCTTGATGGATTTGTGCTTACGCATACTTACGAATCCGTATTGATTCCAACTCAAGAAGATGTGGACGCTTTTTTACCTGCGTTTTATACAACTAATAAGATGGATTTGAATAATCCTGTAAATATGGGCTTTAGTTCAACTCCAAACGATAATATGGAGTTTAAATACATACAGCACAAGACCATGATTGACGCCAAAAATATCATAAAAGAGGTTGGAAACGAGTTTAAAAAGGCATTTGGCAGAGGTTACGGAGCTTTGTGCGACAAATACAAAACTGACGACGCTGATGCAATACTTGTAACTATAGGCTCTATCACATCAACCGCACGTATAGTAGTAGATGAGTTAAGAGCCGCAGGAAAAAATGTAGGTCTTTGCAAGATACGTTACATGCGTCCGTTTCCACATGAAGAGATATCATCTTTGGACGCGGAAGTTATCGGCGTTTTGGAAAAGGATATCTCGTTTGGATATGAAGGGACGGTTTTTACAAATGTCAATTCTGCCTTTGCGAGAGTGCGGAAAAATCCCAAAACCGTAAATTTCATAGCTGGACTTGGCGGACGAAGCATAACAAAAAAGGATTTGCACGATATGTTCAATACGTTAAAACACGCTAAAGATGGTGAAAAAACCGAACATGTTCAATTTGTAAACTTAAGAGTACCGATATGATAAAGACAAAAGTAACCATTAAAAACATAACGCAGGACGAACTCTTTTTTGGACACAAAGCGTGCGGCGGATGCGGCGGAAGCCTTGCTTTGAGGCTTGCTCTGAAGGTTATTGGC
>JAISNG010000155.1 GCA_031276365.1 Campylobacteraceae bacterium
GGAATGACGGAGTGGTGCGCTTTTGTTTGTCATTTAGTTGTAGAAATGACAAAAGCGATATTTTGTATCATATGCAAATTATAAAAATATTTTTACAAGAACAGACATACACTAATAACAAATACTACTTTTATAAGTATGTATCTTCACTTTACATATGTTTTTATGAGTACATGTTTTCATTCGTTAAACACGATAAGTTTGTATCTATTGGCTCAATTATCAGTTTTATGAGTACATGTTTTCATTCGTTTTTGATAAGATTGACTGTGTTGTTTAGACAATAAGCGAAGGCGGCGGTTTCATACTTTCGCAAATTTGACCGTACCATTTAGAGAATGGTGAAAATGATGACCGTTTTACATTTTTATCAAACTTGACGCAGTATTTATAAGAGTGATAAATCTACCAGCTCATCTTTCCTGACGTTTTGCGAGACGGCATCACATCGATGGTTTGTCCTATAGCGGCTTTTTTATCGCCGTTTTGATTGACAGCGCCTTTTCCAGCCCATTGGGTTGATGGCATTCCAATGAAATTGACAGTGAAACTTATATCGTTGGCATTTTCATTTTTGGCATTATGGATAAGCCAACTGTTAGGTTTTGCATGTATGACGTCTTGATATGGAGTAAAATCAGCGCCGTTTACCAGCTGCATCGTACCTGTTCCGTTGATTGGATATTTTTGATTTGCAATTGAAGAGAGTCCTGTTGGTCTGAAAAACAAAATATCTCCATACGCGCTGCGGTTATGCTGCGTATTTAAAAACCATCTGCTATCTTCCAAATTGATGGAAACGAGAGATATGCCATAATCATTTCTAACGCAGCCCAAACAGTATATCTCATATTGGATTTTTGCGTTTATTGGACTTTCGCCTTCATAGTTTTTAGAAAATGCTCTGCCGTAAAAAAACACCGTATCGCTGTTTGCGATATTTATCGCCATAAATTTCTCTGCTATTTTGTAACATATGTTTTTATGAACGAGAACAAGCGGCTCGAAAACTTTGCAATCAGCCTGCTATCTTGCAATATATACTTTTATCGCACTTAATCAATCCGCTCAAAATTGAAGCGGTAAAATCTTCTTTACGTTTTTATCGCTAAAAATGTTGCAAAATTGGCGTACTTAAATACACTTACAACTTCGCTAAAGCCTGCCGCTTTCATCATATCTATATTTTCATTTTCGGTGTACGGCACGAGAACGTTTTCCAGAGCCTCTCTTTTTTGTGCTATTTCAAAATCGCTGTAGCCTTGATTTTTTTTAAATGACAAATACAAATCAATCATTTTTTTATTTAATATTTTATTTTTATATATAATTTTTTCGCTAAATATACAAATTCCGCCATTTTCTAAACTCTCATATATCTTTTCTGCTAATTTCACTCTTTTGGGCGGGCGGATAAATTGAAACGTATAATTGGCGATGATAACGGAATTTGTACCAAAAGCATGCTCTAAGATATCGCCCTCCACAATCTCTATATCTGCGCCGTACGCTTTTATCTTTCGGCGCGCTCTTTCGCACATAGCTTCGGAATTGTCAATACCTTTGAGCCGAAGCGGAAATTTGGCTTCTTTCGCGATGAGAAGCAACGTGTTTGCAGTAGAGCAGCCAAGGTCTGTTATCGCTCCATTTTCATGCGTGTATTTGAGGCTTAACTCGCAGACAAGATTTAAAACTTCAGCATAAAATGGTATTGAGCGGCTTAACATGTCGTCAAACACGCTCGCCACGCTTTCGTCAAATTCAAATTGTTTGTTAATAGAATGTTCAAATATTTTATCTTTCATTTTACCACTTTCATTAATTGTTTGGCATAGTTTTGGCTGGAGATATCCGCGCAAAACACATTTTCATCTTATCACTTTTGTTAATTGGTCTGGATATATTTTGCACGATTTTAAGGACTCTCTTGCGTTTTTTATATCCTCGCTTATCTGCATTTTCAAATCGTCAAGCTTGAAAAATTTTCTGTTTTGCCTGATAAAATCAACAAAAAAAAGTTCGCACTTTTCGTTCTCTTTAGTTTCTACTTTTATGTCCAAAATGTGCGTTTCAAGTGAAAATTTCTCATCCGTACTGAGCCGTTGTCCGATAAAAATAACGCTGTCGTATATGTTCTCTTTTATCTTGGTTCTGCCCGCGTAAACGCCAAATCCAGGTATCAAATACTCTTCAACTCTCAAATTTACAGTCGGATACAACTCTTTGCCGCCAATTCCCTGTCCTTTTTGCACAAAGCCGACAAGTGCGTATTCGCGCCCTAAAAGTCGATTCGCCTGAAATATTTCGCATGAGCGCAAAAAAGCCCTGATTTTTGTCGTGTGTACGGAGATGCCGTCGTAACAAAACTCAGGCACTATCACGACTTTACCCTCAAAGAGCTTCTCCAACTCTTCTATGCCGCCCTCTCTATTTCTGCCAAAACGAAAGTCGTAACCGATGACTATCTTTTTAACATTTGGAAAATCTCTTTTTAATAAAGCGACAAACTCTTCACTGCTCAAACCCTTGATAGAAAAAAAATCGTAATAAAAGCATGAATTCGGTACAAACTCATCGCGCCTTTGTTTTGGCGTAATATCAGCTCTATTTTTGTCTATCACAACCATCGCTCCGCGCGCGCCGAGCTGTTCTATAAGTTTTCTGTGCGCTCTGTGAATGCCGTCAAATTCGCCTAATGCCAATGCGTTTATATCGTTTTTGTCTAATTTATGCGAAAATATCTGTTCCAAAATCGTTCTCTTGTAAAAATTGTTTGAATTCATTTTTGTTCATGAGTTTCACGCCAAGCGTTAAAGCTTTGTCATATTTGCTGCCCGCGTCTTCGCCGTAAACGACGATATCTGTTTTGGATGAAACAGAAGAGCTTACTTTTGCTCCGACACTCTCCAAAAATGATTTTAAACTGTCTCTGGAGATACTCAAAGCGCCCGTTAAAACGATACTTTTGCCTTGCAGCGGATTTGGCGCTATCTCCTGTTTGTCTGCTGTCGGTTCTATAAGTGCGAGTAGTTTTTTGATTAATTCTTTATTTACGCGCGCAAACTCCATGAAGGATTTGACCATTTGAGAGCCAAATCCGTCAAGCGCGTTTAACTCCTCTTCGCCTGCTTCCATGAATTCAAGTCCGAATGTACGGGCTATTTTTTTGCTCGCTACCTCTCCTATGTGTTCTATGCCAAGTGCGTTGATGACGCGCCAAAGTTCGCTTTTTTTTGTATTGGCAATAGCTTTGAGGATATTTTGCGCCTTTTTCTCCTTAAATCCTTCAAGTTTTAAAAGGTCTTCTGTTTTTAATGAAAAAATATCCGCGATATTTCTAATCAACCCAGCGCCGTAAAGGCTTTTTATAATCTCTTTTCCAAGTCCGTCAATATTTAAAGCCTGTTTTGAGGCGAAAAATATCAGCGATGCTTGCGCTCTTGCATCGCATTTGAGGTTTTGGCACTTGATAAGCGCGCCTTCGTCCAAAAGTTCGCTGCCGCATACGGGGCAGTTTGTGGGACGCTCAAATACACGTTCATCGCCCGTGCGTCTGTTTTTCTGTACTTGTATGATTTTGGGGATTACATCGCCGCTTCGTATGATAGTTACAAAATCTCCAACTCTTATCTCTTTTCTTGCTATTTCGTCGAAATTGTGCAGTGTTGCGCGCTCAACCGTAACGCCGTCTATATCTACGGGCTTAACATTTGCTACAGGTGTTACCGCTCCCGTGCGCCCGACTTGCAAAGAGATACTGAGTATCTGCGTACTTCTCTCCAGAGGCGGAAATTTAAATGCAACCATCCAGCGCGGATATTTTACCGTATATCCAAGCTCCTCTTGAAGTGCTATTTCATCAACTTTGATTACCATACCGTCCATCATCATGGGGATTTCGCCGCGTTTTTCAATGAAAGCGCCGTAAAGTTTATGCACTTCATCAACGCTTTTGCATGTAAGGCGCAATGGCGGGCGCAAAAATCCAAGCGAATAGACAAAATCCATCTTTTGGCTTAAAAAATCAAACTTAAGAGCGTTGTGTCCCACGCCCCATGGATAAAAGATAAGTTTTCTTGATGCTGTGATTGAAGGGTCAAGCTGTCTTAAACTGCCTGCCGCCGCGTTTCGCGGATTTGCAAACAGCGGTTCGTTATCCGCTTCGCGCTCTTTGTTTAACGCTTCAAAGTCCGCCTTTTTTATCAAAACTTCGCCGCGCACTTCTATAGTTTTGTCATAATTTATACTGAGTGGAATGGAGCGGATAGTTTTGATATTGTTCGTTACATCTTCGCCTTGAGCGCCGTCGCCTCTTGTTATAGCTTGTTTGAGGATGCCGTTTTCATATATGAGATTGAGACTTGCTCCGTCAAATTTAGGTTCGCAGTAAAATGTAAAATCCCTTTTTGTTTTGTAAACTCTCTCTATCCACTCGTCCAAATCCTGCTCGTTAAATACATCTTCCATACTCCACATGCGGCTTAAATGCGCTGCTTTTGTAAAAAAGTCCAAAACTTCAGCACCGACTCTTTGCGTAGGCGATGCGGCGTTTATATACGAGGGGTTTTCGCGCTCATATTCTAAAATGGTATGATAGAGTTCGTCATATTCGGCGTCCGTAGCCAGCGGAGCATCCAAAACATAATAAGCATGCGCCCATGAATTTAACTGTGCAAGTGCTTTTTTATACTCTTCATAATTCATGTTTTGCCTCGTTTTTGTATGTGCCGTTTTTAATACGTTTTTGTATTTCAAACTTGACTATTCTTAAAAGATAATTTCTATCGCCTCCAACGATTCTGCCCTTTTCTACATCTCCGCAATTTTTACATATCAAAAAGGTGGTTTTATTGGTCATATTTACAGCGGAGCGGCAGTATTCGTCATCGCACAGCAGCGCATTGCCGCACTCAGGGCAGTAACACCAGAGCGAAACTATGCGGTTTTTTTTGTATTTCCATTTCCAGATGACGTTATACAAACAAATGGAGCGAAAATTTTTATATTCATCTTTGGCGCGAAGTATAAAAAACGCCCCAACAACGATACACAGCACAATCAAAACCGAAAACGCCAACATATAGTTTTCGTAATAGCCGAAAATAATTATAAAAAAGAGTTTGATATAACTCATGTAAGCGCCTCAAATACACGCATAGCCTGTACATGCTCTTTTACGTCATGGCAGCGTACAATTGATGCGCCGTTTCTTACAGCCTGTGCATGTACGATAATTGTTCCAGCAAGCCTCTCTTTTATCGGAGCTTCGCAAATATCGCTTATCATGCTTTTGCGGCTTGCGCCTATCAATAGCGGATATCCAAAATGCGTAAAATATCTGTGATGTTTGATAAGCGCGATATTGTGCTCAAGTTTTTTGCCAAAACCTATGCCAACGTCCAGTATGATATCTTTTATGCCAAAACTCCTCGCTTTTTCAACGCGCTCTTTGAAAAAATCGTCCACTTCTTTGACAATGTCGCTGTATTCTGGATTTGTCTGCATGCTTTTTGGTTCGCCTTTCATGTGCATAATACAAACGGCGGCATTGTATTTTTTTGCGATAACGCAGACGTCGTCGTTTGAAAGTCCCGTGATGTCGTTTACTATCTTAAAGCCGCAATTCAGCGCGTAATCCAACGTCAAAGGCGAATAACTGTCAAGACTGAAAACGGCTTTTTCATGAAGCCTCTCTTTTTTTACCAAGTCAAACACGCCGCGCACTCTTTGCAGCTCCTCCTCTTCGTTTATCATTTCACTTCCAGGACGTGATGAGAGCGCGCCTATATCTATCATGTCAGCGCCGTCGTTTATCATCTGCACGATGCGCTCTTTGGCTTCATGAACAGCGGTTCGGCTGCCTTCAAAAAAACTGTCCGAATTTATATTTAAAATACCCATTATTTTTGTTTTCATTTGCATCTCCTGTTGTAAATTGTAAGAAGCGCACACAAAAGCAGGTTTGAGCCTTTTGAGTTTAATTCTGCCAAATGCAGCAGTTTTTCAAAAAGTCCCAGCTCATCGGCGTTAAGTTTTATATCTTGTTCGCATGCTTCTTGCAAAATACCTTGCAGCAACAGTTTTGTTTCCTCTTTTTCTATAAATTTTTTTTGACTTATGAGCGAATATATCTCATGAATGCCCATCTTTTTCAAATCAAATCCGCTTTTTTGAATCTGCACGTCGGATTTAAGCGTCTTTATCGCAAGGCGCGAACGGATAGTCGGCAAAAATATCATGCGAGATGGCGCACAAAGCACAAATGAGATATTTCGCGGCGGCTCTTCCAAAATTTTCAAAAGCGAATTTTGCGCAAAGATATTAAAACTTTTGGATATCATAACTATAACTTTCTGCTCACTCTCCGTTATATACGCCTCTCTTACGACCTCTTTTGCGTTTTCTATCAAAAAATCGTCTGGCATGAAAAGTTTGATATTTTTCGACGGATAGTTCTCTGCTATGTATGTTTTTATCTTCTCTAAATCCCTGCATGTAAGGATATAACTCTCATCAATCCTCAAGCGAAACCTCGGCAGAGAGTACGGCGTCAATACTGCGGTTTAAGAGTTTGAAAAGTTCCATCAACTTTATATCCAGCCTCTCGTCGGTAGAATCCAGATAAAAACTGTTTTGTATCTGCTCGCCTATTATCCACAAAAAACTGTCGTATCTTCTTTTGGCTATTTGATATTTAATATCGTTGCTTTTTCCGATGTAAAAAAATATGTAGCCGCTTTTAAACATCAATGAGAGCATATCTTCAAACAGAGCAAAGTCCTCACTGCTTTTTAGTGAATTGATGTTTGGAAAAAGACTTTTGACGCTCACAAAAGGTACAAACGGACGCGACTTGACTGGTTTATTTAAGGAAAACAGCATGTACTCGGCAAACCACTCATAATCGTTATCGTTCATAATGATAAAAGTGTAACCGTTAAGCAGTTTTTTTAGCATAGAGGCAAGCAAAGGCGTCCATTCCGACCTTTTCTCCTCCAGCCAGCTTAATCTCGTTCCCTCTTTTCGTATCGCCTCAAGCGTCCATTGTCCAAATTTTTCGCACATATTATTTGTCTAAACGATATGCTTTATGAAGCGTTCTTACGGCGAGTTCGCCATATTTTGCTTTGATAATCATAGAGATTTTTATCTCGCTTGTGCTTATCATCTCTATATTGATATTTTCATTTGCCAAAGTGCTGAACGCCAAAGCCGCCACGCCGCTGTGCGACTTCATGCCGACACCGACGATAGAGACTTTTACAATGTCGTTATCATACTCAAGTTTTTCGGAAGATTGCAGCTCTTCCATGATTTTTTTGGCAAACTCCAGCTCATTTTGCGGAACGGTAAAGCCGAGATTTGTCGTGCCGTCTATGCCGACATTTTGGATAATCATATCAACATTTATATTATTTTCAGCCAATTTTTTGAAAATGTTTGCGGCAATGCCTGGCTTATCTACAACGCCTCTTAGCGTGATTCTTGCCTGATTTTTATCAAGCGCTATTCCGCTTACAACTGCTTGTTCCATAATATTCTCTTCCTTTGTGATTAAAGTTCCTTCGTTTTTGTTAAAACTGCTTCTTGTGATGAGAGTTACGTCTAACTTTTTCGCAAGTTCAACGGAGCGGTTTTGCAGTACTTTTGCGCCCAAACTCGCCAATTCCAGCATCTCATCATAACTTATTTTGTCAAGTTTTTTGGCTTTCGGCTCAATCCGCGGATCTGTAGTATAAACTCCGTCCACATCAGTAAATATTTCACACAAATCCGCTTTCAGCGCGCCTGCTATCGCAACCGCCGACAAATCACTCCCGCCGCGCCCCAAAGTCGTTACTCTCCCCTCTTGCGTAACGCCCTGAAAGCCTGCTACTACAATTATCTTGCCTTCATCTAAAGATTTGCGCATGAAAGTTGTGTCTATATGATTTATGCGCGCTTTTGTGTGAAATGCGTCCGTAACGATGCCAGCTTGCCTGCCGCTCATAGCAACGGACGGATATCCAAGCTCATTTAAGGCTATCGCCAAAAGCGCACTTGTAACTCTCTCGCCTGCGGATAAAAGCATATCCATTTCGGCTTGCGAAGGCGTTTTACTGAAAAATTCGGCATATTCTATAAGCTTGTTTGTCTCTCCGCTCATCGCCGAAACCACAACAACCAAATCATTACCGTCTTTTTTTGACTCTATGACTCTGTCGGCTACAGCGCGGATACGCTCCAGAGTTCCTACGCTTGTACCGCCGTACTTTTGGACTATCAACATTACAAATATCCTTCTTTTTTGAAATATTCCAACACTTTTTTATAAACAGGTTTTTTAAAATGCGTGATATAATCTAAAACTTTGTCTGCATTTATAAATTTATAATCCGTAAATTCTGGGTGTTTTGTTTTTATGTCAAGCTTCGCGCTCTTTTTCAGCCTGACAAGAAAATATTTCTGTTTCTGCCCGTCGTACGGATACATCTTTTCGCTTACGATTTTGCTCGGAAAATCATAAAAAAGCCAATCAGGATATTCTGCTACTATCTCCACTTTTTTTGTGCCTATCTCCTCTTTAAGTTCCCGTAAAAGCGCTTCGCTCGGACTTTCTCCATCGTCTATGCCGCCTTGAGGAAACTGCCATGCATCTTCTATATCGCTTCTTTGCGCTATGAAAATTTTGCATTTGAAAGGATATTCGGACGAAACGATAACTGCGGCGACGTTAGGGCGGTATTTTTTCTCGTTTTGCGCTATTTTCTCCGACATTATCAGCCTCAAATTTTTGTTATAATGTTAGCCAAGATGTGATTAAAATTGTGTAAATTTTGAAACATTAAAAAAGTAAAAAATTCAACAATGCAACTCAAGCTGCAAGGAAAAAGAGGTGATTTTATATCTGCATATTCCATTTTGCGACAGCAAATGCCCATACTGTTCATTCGTCTCTCACACCGATAAAAACGCTCTTAAGTCGGCATATTCGAAAGCCGTATTAAGACAGCTTGAGTTTGAATTGGAGAGATTTGACGTTACAAGTATAAAATCAGTTTTTGTCGGCGGCGGCACACCCTCCGTATTTAGTCCGAAACTTTTAAAGCCCTTCATGGATAAACTTTTGCCTTTTTTAAGCGCCGAAGCAGAGATAAGCGCCGAAGCAAATCCAAACTCCGCCTCTTTAAAATGGCTTTTTAGTATGAGAGAACTTGGATTTAACCGCATAAGTTTCGGTGTTCAAAGTTTTGATGATGAAAAGTTGAAACTTTTAGGACGGATTCACAATGCAAAAGAGGCGCAACAGGCGGTATTGAGAGCAAACAGAGCGGGATTTGAAAATATCTCCGTTGATATCATGTATGCCACAAAAGCGGATACGAAAAAACTTTTGCAAAACGAAGTCAAAACAGCCGCCGCGCTTCCGATAAATCACTTGAGCGCTTACTCTTTGAGTCTGGAGGAGAAAACACCGTTTTTTGCAAGAAGAGGTGTCAAAAAAGAGTCTTTGAGAAAAGCGAAATTTCTTGTTGAGAGCTTGAAAAACGAAGGTTTTTTGCAGTACGAAATCTCCAATTTTTCGCGCGGATACGAGTGTTTTCACAATAAACAGTATTGGGCGCATGAGAGTTATATCGGCGTAGGATGTGCATCTGTCGGGTATGACGGGCAAAAACGCTTTTATCCTTCAAGAGATTTGGAAGAGTATATCAAAGAGCCGCTTTTGCAAAATGTTGAGCATTTGAGCGCCGAAGAGTTGAGGCTTGAAAAGCTTTTTTTGGCGTTTCGTTCAAATATAGGCATAGATTTGGAGTTTTTTCACTCAAAAGAAAGGATAGATATGCTGGCGGAAGCAAAAAAGGTCTGTATTAAAAATGGCAGAATTTACAACAATGACTATTTTTTAGCCGATGAAATAGCTCTTTTTTTGAGTTAAACGGATTTAGATAGATGTTCATTTGTACTGTTTCTCGGTCATATCCGCATGAATGATGCGACGTAAGTCATCATCGCAAGGGAACATGTATCATCTCTCCGTTATATTCGCGTGTTTGTTTGCCTTTTATGGAAAACTTATTACGACGAATACATCCATCCTCCTCTGCCATACCAGCGACCGAACGATAAGCGAACGTAAGTGAGCGCATATCGTGAGGGAATGTTGGTATCCAAAATCACTTCAGGATGCAAACAGCACAAAAGCATCTTCTTTGTCATTCCTGCGCAGGCTGGAATCCAAAAAGAATTTACAAACAAATTAATGTATTCATGATGAAAATTGAAATTTTGAAGTTTCTCCGTCATGCCTGCGAAAACAAGCGAGGTGCTTTCGGCTTGCCGAAATATTTCTTTGAAAACAGGTATCCAAAAAAATTTATAATCAAGTGGAAGTATTTATGAGAAAGATTAACGTTTTAGAGTTTGTTGCTTTGCTTTATTTCGTAATTTTACTTTTAAAATAGTTTTTATTTTGGTTTCCCGCCTGCGCGGGAATGGCGGAGTTGTGGAGAAAATTACAAAATTGACAGTCATACGTACTATGAATTGACGGCAGTTAATGAAAGAATAGAGAAGAGTAGCTGTAACAATGGAAGGCGAATATTTGTTTTCATATAAGTCAAAAACCGTAAAAAATATTTTATGTAAAAATTACAACCTCTCTCCGTCATACCCGCACGTTTGTTTGCTTTTTGTGCAAAACCTATCACAACAAATACGTGCGTTTATTCTCTCTGTTATACCGTAAAAACAAGCGAAGCGCTTTCGGCTCGCCGAAATGTTTCCTTAAAAACGGGTATCCAAAAATAATTTTGCAAACAAATAATGTGTTCATGATAGAGATTGATGTTTTATCATTTTTGCCGTTATTTCCGCGTGAACGATATAATGTTAGTTGCAATTATAAGAAAATAAATGGTTTTCATCAAAACAATATTTGCAATATAAACAGAAATCCTTTCTTCTCCACCATACCTGTGAAAATAAACGAAGCACTTTTGGCTTGCTGTAATGTTTCCTGAAAACGGGTATCCATAATAAACTTGCAATCAAACGAAAGCATTCAAGAAAGAAATTGACATTTTAGAGTTTGTGTTTTCCTTTACTTTCTTTCATGATTTTGCTTTTGAAATTATTTTTAGCTTGGATTCCCGCATTCCTCACGATGACGACTAACGTCGTATCGTTCTAGTGAGAATGACGGAAGATGATATTTGCTTGTCGTTCATGTGAAAATAAGGAGAAAGGCATATTTGTTTGAGTTGGAATGACAAAGACAAGATAAATGCCACCCTACCTTTTATGTACGCACTTGTTTGTTGTTTGGTCAAGAAATGACGGAGGCGAATGTTTGTTTACTTTCATTTATGTGCCAACTTGTTGTTTGGTCAAGAAATAGCAGTTAAATCTTAAAGTTAAACCGCAAAAACTCCGATTTTCGCATCAAAAATTGTAATTTTGCACTATCTCAAAATGCTTTATCAAATTCCACACACCAGCCGCAACAATGCCCGCAAAAATTCCCGCTATGATATCATCTCCTATAACGCCCAGTCCGCCTTCAACATTGCGGTCTATGCGCCCTATGATAGATGGTTTGGCTATATCAAAAAATCTGAAAAATACAACGCATATCAAGACCTGTACCGCTCCGACCTGCGCGCCGATATCGGCTGAAAAATTCGCCGCAATGCACATCGCAAGCCAAACGCCGACAACTTCGTCTATGACTATTTGGCTGTTGTCATGAGTATTTGTAGAGATTTCATATCTATTGATGACGCTTACCGCGATAACACTTACGAAAGCTGTGAGTAAAAACAGCGTACTTACGGGCATTATTTGTAATATTGCCCAGCCAGCCGCCGCCGCCGTAATCGTTCCTGCCGTTCCTGGAGCTTTTGGACAAAGACCCGAATAAAAAAATGTCAAAAAAAGTTTTTGCAAGATTTGTTCCTTAAGTTAGAGATGTCGTCTGATAAAGCTTCATCAATTCCATGTAAAAATCCTTATCGCTATGCGTTTCTATAAGTCCCATACCCGGAAAAAGGTCATCGTAAATCTGCGTTATATTTTTAAAGCGGTTCGGACATATACTGCTTAAGATTATAGCCGATATATCTTTGCGCATAAGCATCGCAGGCGGCAAAATACCCTCTTTTAAAAGCGCAAGAAGCGAAGACGAGTTGTATTTGATATGGTGGTGCATACCATGAGGGCAGGTTTTCATGCTTACAAGAGTATTGCATTCGTTGCAAAAGACAAAACGCGACACTACGTCTATGCGCGCTATTCCTTCGCATTCGTCAAATGAAGTTCTAAGGCGGTTGTTGTCGTAATAAAAACCAATTCCGTTATGATATTCGCCTGCCACCAGCGTATCGCATCCGAGATATTTTGCAACACTGCTGTGAGTTATGGCATTTGAGCAATCAGCGCCCAGATATTCGCTCTCAAGCGGTATCAACAAAACGCGGTTTTTATGCAGATAATTGTCCACAAAATAGCGCATAGTTTTTTTGCGCAGTTCAAACGGCAAAAGCCACTCCTCTTTTTTAAAATCAAGCAGAAAAATTACAACCAAATCGCTCTTTTCAAGCGTTATCCTTACAAGTCTTTCATGCGCTCTATGGAAAGGATTTGCGACCATCATGATAGCAGATACGCTAAGCGCGCCGAGATTTGTCTTTACTTCTGCTATCTGATGTTTAATCTTTTTCGCATAATCCGAATTTTCAAGCTTTTTCAAGCATTCTCCTGTTTTGTTATTTTTTCCTGATATCATATCGTTTCCTTTTTTCCCACAGGCTTTTTCTTGAAATTCCAAGCTTTTTCGCCAATTCCGTATCTGGCAGTCTATCTCCGAAATGCGTCAAAACACTCTTGATATAGTCGTCAATCGTCAAGATGTTTATCTTTTCAAAAAAATTATCATTTGAGTGTATGCGCATAATCTCATAAGGTGTTTCTTCATTTGGATTTGTTGAAGAAAATATTACTCTTTTATGTTCTGTTATATTAAATATTTTACTTTTTTCACTGTTTTTTATCTCCTGTAGATTTACTATGTACATGAGCGTTGCAGGATCGTTTTTGGAGATTTTGTCCAGTGCGCCTTCCGACGAAAGCGATACGAAATTGAACTGCTCCTCAAACTCTTTGGCATATTCAAACACAATAGCATCTGCATAAGATTGCAAAGAACTTATCACGACAATTGGAGAGGTGATTTTCCTGCTGATATTTTCTTTGGGTGATTTGTTTGCAAGCAGATTGTTTACATAATCGTTAAGCGTTCTGTTTTCGGCAATAAGCATTCGGTGAAGGCGCAAATGCTGCAGTTTGCGCAGCAGCTCTTCTATCATGAATGGCTTTTGTATATAATCGCTGGCACCTGCTTTTATCGGATTTAGTATCGTATCCGAACTGATATATGAAATGAGCAGAATAATGATAGAATTTTTATGCTTCTCTATGATGGGATAAAAATTTTGCCCAGATATGTTTGTAGAGAGTAGTACAGCGTCGTATTTTTCATTTTTCAACGCATCTTTTATATTGGTGGCTATTTCGCATGAGTAGCCTGCTTCCAAGAGTTTGGCTGAAATACTTTGTGCCAAATAGACTTCATTTTCAACTATTAATATTTTCATCTGACGTCCAATCATAATATTTAAGACTCGCCGCAGCCTGTACGGCGATACCCTCTTCGCGTCCGATAAAGCCCATATTTTCGGTTGTTGTAGCTTTGATATTTACATGAGAAGCAGGTATGTTTAAAACAGCTGCCAATCTTTTTGACATGGCTTGTTTAAACGGCGATATTTTCGGTTTTTGCGCGATAATTGTGATATCACAGTGAACAATCTCAAATCCAACGCGCGTCAAAAACTCCGCAACGCTTTCAAGCAATTTAACCGAATCAATATTTTTATATTTCATGTCTGTATCAGGAAACCACTCTCCTATATCGCCTGCTCCTGCCGCTCCCAAAAGTGCGTCTATAAGCGCATGTATTGCCGCATCTCCATCAGAGTGCGCTTTTAAGCCGTAAGCGTTTTCTATTTTTACGCCGCCAAGATACATTGGTTTACCCTCTTCAAATGCATGAGCGTCAAAACCGATACCCGTAAATGTTTGCGGTGAGGGCGGAGACATCAGCGAAAGAGGCGGATTTTTTGCATTCATGAATGTAAGTTTTTCAGCTCTTGCGTCGCCCAAAATATATTTGACACTCCCGCCATACGCGCTTATCGCACTGCTTTCATCGGTAAATTCGCCGCTGTTTGAAAGCGCCGCTTTTAGTGTTTGCGTACGTGAGAGCTGCGGTGTTTGTATAAGTTTGACCTTACCGCGTTCTATAGCTTTTTCATCATATGCAACAGTATCGGTTACTGGAAGATATGGCACGATAATATCGGCATTTCCACACTCATGTAGGATTTTTTGCGTTAGAAAGTTTGGTACGGCGCATCTTGCCGCATCGCTTACAAGAACATATTCGCTTTGTATATATTGAAGCGCGTTTATGAGTGAATTTTGTCTTGTTGTGCCGCCCTTGACGATTTTATAATCGCAAAAACCATACATGTACGGCAAATCATCACTGCTTCCAGTTATCACTATATCTTTAAAGGCATAATTTGAAGCAAGTCTCTTTGCAGTATTGAGCCAAAGCGGTAAATCGCCAGAACGAAGCCACTGTTTTTTGGCTTTTGTCTTGAAGCGGTTTGACTCTCCCGCACTCAATACTATTAACGATATATCAAGCAATCTTGTATCCTTTATGGCAAATGTTACGATATTATACATTCTAAAAGCTTTTTTTTATCTTTTTTGTGTTACATTCTCATGTCTTAAAGATTACCGATAAATGGTTCTTTTGGGAGCTTTATAAAGATTTTTTGTTAGATAAAGTGTGAAAAAATTACACATTTTTAAAGGAGAAAACGGAGTGTTAAACGAAGAAGAGATAAAAAAACTACTTGGCAGTGTTACTTATTTGGATTTTCAGAAAGATATAGTAGCTTTTGGTTTTGTAAAAAAGGTGGAGATAAGAGGGGATTTGGCTGTTATTAACATACAAATACCATCGTCAAATCCAAAAACCGCCCAAAAAACTAAAGACGACGTTTTAAAAGTCTTGAAAAAAAGCGGCATAAAAAGCGAAGTAAACATATCTCAGCCAGATGAGACGGAGATAAAAACCAGTCCCAAAACGACTAAAAACATAGCTTCAAATATCAAAAATTTTGTCATGATAAGTTCGGGTAAAGGAGGTGTGGGCAAATCCACAACAACCGTTAATCTTGCTTTGGCTCTTGTAGAGCAGGGTAAAAAAGTCGGCATTTTGGATGCTGATATCTACGGACCGAATATCCCGCGCATGCTTGGTGTTACGGACAAAAAACCTGAAGTTGAGGGCGGCAAAATCAAACCTTTAAAAGTTTACGGACTTGAAATGATGAGCATGGGTATTTTAATGGGCGAAGGACAGTCTTTGATTTGGCGCGGCGCAATGATAATGAAAACCATAGAACAGCTTTTAGGAGATATTTTGTGGAGCGATTTGGACGTACTTTTTATAGATATGCCTCCAGGAACGGGGGACGCGCAGCTGACTTTGGCGCAAAACGTTCCCGTTACATGCGGCGTTTGCATTACGACACCGCAGATTGTTGCGATTGATGATGCCAAAAGAAGCCTTGACATGTTTGAAAAACTGCACATTTCAGTGGCGGGTATCATAGAAAATATGAGTGGTTTTATCTGTTCTAACTGCGGTAAGGAGTACGATATATTCGGGCGCAAAACAGGACATGAACTTGCTAAAAGTTACAACACTTCGGTTTTGGCGGAGATTCCTCTTGAGCCGAAAATCAGAGAGTGCGGAGACAGCGGCAAACCGATAGTGATATTTCATTCTGATACAATAAGCGCGCAGCGTTACCGCGCCGCCGCCGCCGCATTGATGCAAAAGATGGAGTCTTTTAAGGGCGATAACAGCGCTATTCAGCCTGCACATAGGATAAATAAGGAGTTACCATGAAGCCGATAGAGAGCGAAAAAAAGTTCAGATACTACACTGAGAGCGTAAAGCAGATAGAAGGCTACCGCGAACCAATCGGCTTTGGCATAGCCAGAGTAGATAGAGGACAACTGCATAATGAGAAGATTTTGCAGGCGAGTTTTCCTGTGGTAAACTGGAAAGAGAATTACGCATCTGCCGCCGCGTTTATAGGAGCTTTAATGGAGAGCGAAGTTGAGGTGGATTTCGGCGGGAGCGAATTTGTCTGCGATGTAAAAAAGAAGTTTGTAAAAAACGCCATAAGCATTTTTGACGCGTATATAAAAAGCGCGTTTGGCACAAATCACAGCAATGTGCAGGTCATAAAATATCTCCATCAGATATCGCAAAACGAGGGTTTGGAGAATAATTTCAGAATAGTTTTTCTGTTTGAAGACGCCAAGTGCAAATCCGTAGAGAGCGTTTATCTGAAACTTTACGCGCTCTCTTTGGGCAAAGCGCCACTTCGCTCACTTAATCTTGAAGGTATATTTGGACTTTTAGAGAATGTTGCGTGGTCTGTAAATGTGCCTGTTGAACTTGAATGGCTAAGAGCCAACGAGATAGAGATGAAACTTGACGGCTCGTATCCGTTTATTAACGCGGTAGATAAATTTCCACGCTTTTTACAGCATATAATACCTGAGGAAAACGTGCGTATCATGGACGCTTCAAAGGTTAGAATGGGAGCGTATCTGGCGAAAGGAACAGCTTTGATGCCGGGTGCGAGTTATATCAATTTCAATGCGGGAACAACGGGTGCTGTGATGGTGGAAGGACGCATAAGCTCATCTGTTACGGTCGGCGAGGGAAGTGATATCGGCGGCGGCGCAAGCATACTTGGAGTGCTTAGCGGCACAAACGGCAACCCAGTATCCATCGGCAAAAATACGCTTCTTGGCGCAAATTCCGTTACAGGCATACCGCTTGGAGACGGCTGCATCGTGGACGCTGGCATCGCGGTGCTTGAAGGTACAAAAGTCTCCATCGCAAAAGAGCAGATGAAACTCATACTTGAGATAAATCCGAAATTTAAATTCAAGCAAAAAGAGAGCGGCAACATATATATTTTCAAAGCCATAGAGTTATCGGGATTGAATGGTCTGCATTTTAGAAGAGACAGCCAAACAGGCGCTATGACTGTCAGTAGGTCAAATAGAAAAGTGGTTTTGAACGCCGACTTGCATTGATTTGTCATTTAAATAAAACTTGATGCAGATAATAGCAAGGGTTATGTTGAAATGAGGTCTGGAAAACCACGCGTCAGCCCGCCTCTTCACATAAACCAACACAAATGTTGTAATAAAAATAATCAAAAAGCTTCAAAATTCATACTATAAATGTTTATTTGTATTATATAGTTATTATTTTTATGATACAATTTTTCAAACCAAAAAACATGGAAAAGATTTTCACAAGGAACCATTATGCTGCAAGAGCTTAAAACAAGATTATTAGGCGGATTGCTTGGCTTAATTGCTGTTATAATTTTTGCAGTTATATATACCGTTTTTGACCCTGTAT
>JAISNG010000086.1 GCA_031276365.1 Campylobacteraceae bacterium
GTTTTTTCTCATTTTTTAAACAAATGATGAAATCCATAATGATAAAAAAGAGAAAATAACTGCCTTGCATGATACCGTATCTTACAGTATGCAATATCAAGTGGTAATTCTTACAAGGAGAGAAAATCTCCCCTTGTTTTAAATTATTTCGAAAGCGCTTCTTTGGCGTATTTTATGCCAAGTTCGTAAGCTTTTTTGTTTGCTTCTTTTACCTTTTCAGGCACTGTTGAGAGCATAACCTCTTCAACAATTTTCACATCTAAAACTTTTGTCATTGCTATCGTAACGGCAAGCGCTACTACGGATTGGGTTATGACGTTGCCGACCTCTTCTTTGGCTATTGTGATGATAGGAATCTCATAAATTTTCCACTTTTTTCTATCTTCATTTGTAGGTTTTACAAGATTTGGCTCTATGACTATTATGCCGCCGTCTTTCACGCCCTCTTTAAATTGATTGTAACTTACCTGTGCGGTTGCCAGCATGAACTCTATCTCGCCGTCATTTGCATAAGGAAAAAGTATCTCATCTTCACTAAGTATGATATCAACTTTCGTAGGACCGCCTCTTACTTGTGAAGTGTAAGTAGAGGCTTTAATACCGTAACCGCCCTCTTCTATCTTTGCATGAGCCAAGATTTCGCCAGCCAAGATAACGCCCTGCCCGCCAACTCCTGCAAATCGTAATTGTCTTTTCATGAGATTGCTCCTTTAAAGTTTGACGGTAGTTTTATTTTGCGCCGCTTCTATGACTTTGTCATACGCTTTGCAATACTCTGTCTTGTCTGTTTCATGTTTTAAAATTCCTATCGGGAATTTACCCTTTTTCTCTTCGTCGGTAAGCTGTTCAAATTTGTTCTTGGCAATGATTCTGCTCTCTATCCAATTTAAATTCAATACCGCTTCACCCATTTTATTTTTTCTTCCAAGGTTTATATGGCAGTTTGAGAATATATCAAAAAATGAGTATCCCTCATGAGAAAAGCCTTCAACAAGCGCTTTTTCTATCCTTTTGGGGTCAAGTACACTCTCGCGCGCTACAAATGTAGCTCCCGCAGCATCCGCAAGTTTTGCAGCATCAAAAGTCGGGTCCACGTTGCCGTATTGCGCCGTAACCGTCCACATGCCTTGAGGGGTTGTAGGCGAAGTTTGAGAGTTTGTAAGACCGTATATGAAGTTATTTATCAATATATGGTTTAAATCTATATTTCTTCTACAGCCATGTATCGTGTGGTTGCCGCCTATCGCAAGTCCATCTCCATCTCCCGTTACGACAATTACGTGTTTTGAGGGATTGGCAAGTTTTATACCTGTAGCGTAAGCTATGGCGCGTCCGTGTGTTGTATGTACGGTGTTGCAATTGATATACGAGCTGAAACGTCCGCTGCATCCAATACCTGATACTACGCACACATCGTTCATATTCCAGCCAACCTTTTCTATTGCTCTGATGACCGACTTCAAAATAACGCCGTCACCGCAGCCCCAGCACCAAAGAGTAGGCATCTTGTCCACTCTTAAATATTCGTCATAATTGAAAGCCATTATATCATTCCTTTGATTTTTGCGATGAACTCCTGCGGAGTTAACGGGCGTCCGTTTGCTTTTAGCAAAGTTTCGAAATCTCTTTTCATGGCGCGCTCTATTTCGCCTGTGTATTGTCCCATGTTTAACTCTGCGACCAATATTTTTTTAAACTTTTTACCAAGCGAAGCCAACTCTTTTTCAGGACTCGGCCACAATGTAATCGGTCTGAAAAGTCCTGCTTTTATGCCTTCAGCACGGAGTTTTACTATCGCCTCCTTGGCGCTTCTGGAAACGCTTCCGTAAGCTATGACAAGAATGTCCGCATCATCAAGCATAAAATTTTCATATTTTACTATCTCATCTTTGCGGTTGTTTACTTTGCCTGTTAATCTTTCGATATTGTCTTGGCATATCACTCCGTCTTCTGTTGGAAATCCAGTATGTCCGTGATGCAGTCCCGTTATGTGATATTTGTAACCCTTGAAGAACGGATTTAACACGGCAGGTTCATTTTTGCCGACACCATACGGCTTATAATCTTTTGGGTCTCCTTTGAACTTTTTGCGGTTAATCACCTCTTTTTTAATCTCTTCAACATCAGGCAAAACAGCCTTTCCATGCATATGCCCTATCGTTTCGTCAAGCAGCAAAAACACAGGCGTCATAAACTTTTCAGCAAGGTTAAACGCTCTTATAGTTTCGCTGTAAGCCTCTTCAAGACTTCCAGGACATAGCGCTATGGACGCGAAATCTCCATGACTCGGCGCTTTTGCCTGATTTATATCACCTTGAGATACGCGCGTCGGAAGACCTGTAGATGGACCGCCTCGCATAACATTTACGATTACTAACGGAACTTCCGCGATAAAGCTTAGACCTATCTGCTCCGATTTTAAGGAAATTCCTGGACCTGATGTGGCTGTCATAGCTTTGGCTCCGCTCATTGAAGCTCCTAAAGCTACGGATATACCTGCTATCTCATCTTCCATCTGTATAAACTTGCCGCCTTTTTTCGGCAGCAATACGCTCATCTCATGCGCTACTTCGCTTGAAGGCGTGATTGGATATCCGCCGAAAAAATTACAACCGCAGTCTATCGCGGCGTGCGCACACAATTCATTACCGCTTGAAACTATTATCCTTGACATTTTACGCACCAACTTTATTGAATTTATTGTTTTTGATAGCAAGCGCCCTTGCCTTGGACTCTTCGGTCAGTTTTGCAAATTTTACTTCGCTTGAGCGCTCCGTTACGAAAATAGCAAAATCGGGACAGTGCAGTTCGCAATCCCTGCATCCTATGCATGATTCCGGTGCTATCACTTCTATAGTTTTGCCTAATGTGGAATTTATATTCTGTACCATTGCCAAAGTACCTGAAGGACACAAGCTGACGCATACGTCGCAGGCTTTACATCTTGATATATCCACCCAAACTAACGGTTTATTCTCCGGTGGGGTTAGGAAACTCATCTGTTTTTCTCCTTAATTAACTTTATTTGTAAAATCTTATCAAAAAACGGCTGAAAATATCAGCCGTTTAAAATTTCCGCAACTTTTTTACCAATAAGCGCTGGTGTTTTTACCACGCTTACTCCTGCTTTTTCCAAAGCTTCCATTTTCTCAGCAGCCGTTCCGCTTCCGCCGCTTACGATAGCGCCGGCGTGTCCCATTCTTTTGCCTTTGGGAGCGGTTGCACCTGCGATAAACGCTACTACGGGTTTTGTTACGTTTGTTTTGATAAATTCGGCAGCTTCAATCTCAAGCGCACCGCCAATCTCACCTATCAGAGCTATCGCTTTTGTCTCTTTGTCGTTTTCAAAAAGCGTGAGCAGCTCTTTATAACTAAGTCCTATAATTGGGTCTCCGCCTATGCCCACAGCAGTTGAGATGCCAAATCCCTCTTTAACTATCTGATTGCTAACCTCATAAGTAAGCGTTCCTGATTTTGAGATAAGACCGACACTTCCCTTTTTGAAGATGAAGCCTGGCATTATGCCGATTTTGCACTCTTCGCTTGTAATGATTCCAGGGCAGTTTGGACCTATGATTTTCATACCTTTTTTTGCAGCATATAGTTTTGCATTCATCATATCGCGTACGGGAATGCCTTCAGTGATGACGACTGCCAATTTTATACCGCCGTCGGCTGCTTCCATTACAGCGTCTGCGGCAAATAAAGGCGGAACAAATATCATACTTGTATCAGCTCCTGTAGCCTCTACAGCCTCCTTGACCGTGTTGAATACAGGTTTTCCGAGATGCGTTTCGCCGCTGCGCCCAGGAGTTACGCCACCTACAATGTTTGAACCGTAAGCTATACACTGCTCACTGTGGAATGTTCCCTCTTTGCCTGTGAAACCTTGAACTATGATTTTTGTGTTTTTGTTTACTAAGATACTCATTTGTTACCCTTTGCAGCACTTACGGCTTTTTTTGCGCCGTCTGAGAGGTCAGACGCTGAAATTATATTTTTGATATTGCTGTTTTTTAATATCTCTTTGGCTTCGTCTGCATTTGTTCCGTCAAGCCTTACGATAACAGGGACATTAACCTGCGTTATTTTTGTAGCTTCCAAGATGCCGTTTGCCACGCGGTCGCATCTTACGATACCGCCGAAAATATTAATAAAAATCGCCTTGACATTTTTATCTTTCAAGATAATCTCAAATCCTTTTGCTACAGTCTGAGGATTTGCGCCGCCGCCTACGTCCAAAAAGTTTGCAGGCTCTCCGCCTTCATATTTTATGATATCCATAGTTGCCATTGCAAGTCCTGCGCCGTTTACCATGCAACCGACGTTCCCGTCCAATTTTACATAAGATAGATTTGACTGTTTGGCTTCGGTTTCTGCTTTGTCTTCCTCATCAAAATCCCTCAAATCTTCTATATCTTTATGGCGTACAAGTGCGTTGTCGTCAAAATTGATTTTCGCGTCAAGAGCTAAAAATTTATTGTCGCCTGTTAAAATGAGAGGATTTATCTCGACCATATCCGCATCATTTTCGGTATATGCTTTATACAGATTTGAAACAAGCCCTACAAAATCGTTTACCGTCTCTTTTGCAAGTCCGAGCTTAAACGCAACTTCTCTTCCATGGAACTTTTGAAATCCTATAGTTGGGTCTATGCAGACTTTTGCTATCTTTTCAGGAGACTCTTTGGCTACTTTTTCTATATCCATACCGCCGCTTGATGAGGCTATTATCATCGGCATTTCAAGGGCGCGGTTAAGCGCTATGGATATATAAAACTCCTGCTTGATATTGAGTCCCTCTTCTATATAGACCTTTTTGACCTCTTTGCCTTCGCTTGTCGTCTGATGCGTAACAAGATTCATACCAATCATCTTATCAGCTAAGCTTCTTACCTCGTCCAAACTTTTTGCAAGTTTTACGCCGCCGCCAAGTCCGCGTCCTCCTGCGTGAATCTGAGCTTTTACTACCCATACGCTGCCGCCTAAATTTTTAGCGTTTTGCACAGCCTCGTCGGCATTAAAGGCAATATGTCCTTTGGGTGTCGGAACACCATACTTTCTTAGTATCTCTTTTGCCTGATATTCGTGTATATTCATGCATTTTTCCTTATTTTAGTGGTTGATATTTTGCAGATATTTATCTACTATGTTTAAAGAGTCAGCCAAAGACTCCACGCTCTCGCGGAATCTTTCTCTCTCCTCTTCACTTAAAGGCAAACTGAATACCTTTTCTGCTCCATTTTTGCCTATTATAACTGGTACGCCTATACTCACACCGCTTGCGCCATATTCGCCCTCAAGCCAAACAGAACATGGAAGCAGTGATTTCGTATCATTTGAAATAGCCTCTATCAAATTACAAATGCTTGCAGCGGGCGCGTAATATGCCGAAGTCTGTAAAAACTTGACTATCTGCGCGCCGCCGTTTTTGGTCTCATGTATAATCTCCTCGCATGTTTTTTTATCAAATATATCCTTTATGGCGTGATTATATACAAATGATTGCGACAAAAGCGGCACCATATGCTCGCCGTGCGTTCCTATGACGCAGGCTCTTATCTCTTTTGTACTGCCTGCTCTTTTTGATATGGCGTAAGCCATTCTCGCACTATCAAGCATGCCGCCCATACCGATAACTCTATTTTTGCTAAAACCGCTCAATTTAAGCGCGGCATAATTCATGATATCAAGTGGATTTGATACAACTATGACGATGGAGTTGGGAGCAAACTTTTTGATATTTAAAACAACCTCTTCCATAATCTTTATATTGATATTGAGCAAATCTTCCCTGCTCATTCCCTCTTTTCTCGGAAGTCCTGCAGTTATCACAACAATACCGCTGTTTTCTATATCCTGATAATCATGAGTGGTTTTTATATTTGTTTTTGCTCCCAAAGTTATGGAAGCCTGCATCATATCTATAGCCTTACCCTGCGCTATTGACTTGTTGATATCAAGCAAAACAACTTCAGAGCAAATCTCTTTTGCTATCAACAGGTAACATGTGGAGGCTCCGACATTTCCTGCGCCTATGACGGAGATTTTCATTTGCAGCCTCTTATGCTGTCTATCACCGCGTTAAACGTTTTGCTTGCTCTTATGGCGCTTGAAGCTTTCTCATCGTCAGGATGATAGTAGCCGCCGATATCAACTTTTTGCCCTTGAGCGCTGTTTAACTCATACAGGATTTTCTCCTCATTTTGCAAAATCTCACGATAAACATTCGCGAAAAATTCACCAAGCTTACTATCTTCTTTCTGTTCTGCCAATGCTTTTGTCCAGTAAAGCGTTAAATAAAAGTGGCTTCCGCGGTTGTCCAGCTCGCCGCATTTTGACCTTGGCGATTTGTTATTTTGCAACAGCTCTTCAGTCGCATTGTCAAGCGTTTTTGCCAATATAGCGGCTTTTTTATTGTTTGTCTGCGCGGCAAAAAACTCAAGCGAAGCACAAATCGCCAAAAATTCGCCCAAAGAGTCCCATCTCAAATGATTTTCGTCCAGAAGCTGTTGAACAAGTCTTGGCGCAGAACCGCCTGCACCCGTTTCAAAAAGACCGCCGCCGCTCATCAAAGGCACGACTGAGAGCATTTTTGCACTTGTTCCAAGTTCCAATATTGGGAAAAGGTCAGTCAAATAATCTCTCAAAACATTTCCTGTAACCGATATAGTATCTTTACCCTCTCTTAATCGTTTAAAAGAGAGTTTTGCGGCATCATACGGCGATAAAATAGATATATCAAGCCCTGATAAATCGTACTCTTTGAGATATGTTTTTACCTTTTTGATAAGCTCTTTGTCATGCGCTCTTTTATCATCAAGCCAAAAGATAGCGGGCGTTTTTGAAATTTTTGCGCGCTCTACGGCAAGTCTCACCCAATCTTTTATCGGAGCGTCTTTTGTCTGGCACATTCTATATATGTCGCCTCTGCTCACTTTCGTTTCAAATATCGTTTCGTTTTTGCTATTTTTTACGATTATCACTCCATTGTCTTCAATAATAAAAGTCTTATCATGAGAGCCGTATTCTTCGGCTTTTTGCGCCATAAGTCCTACATTTGAAACACTTCCTATAACTCTTGGGTCAAGCGCGCCGTTTGCTTTGCACTCTTCAATAGCCGCTTTGTAAACATCAGCGTAACATCTATCTGGAATTACGGCTTTAGCATCTTGCGCTTTGCCGTTTTTATCCCACATAATGCCGCCTGCTCTTATCATTGCGGGCATTGAAGCGTCCACTATCACATCATTTGGAAAATGCAGATTTGTAATACCTTTGTCAGAGTCCACCATGGCGATATCAGGCTGTTCGCTGTATATTGCGGCTATATCTTGTTCTATTGCGGCTCTTTCATTTTCGGGCAAATTTGCGATTTTTGCGTACAAATCGCTAAGTCCGTTGTTTACATTGACGCCGAGTTTTTCAAGCACTGTGCCATATTTTTTAAATAATTTATCAAAAAACGCCAAAACCGCCGTGCCGAATATCACAGGGTCTGACACTTTCATCATGGTAGCTTTCAAATGTACGGAAAATAGTACATCTTTTGCTTTGGCGTCTGTGATTTCTTTTAAGAAAAACTCTTTTAAAGCCTTTATGTCCATAAAAGATATGTCTATAATCTCATCTTTCAACACTTTCAAGCCAGATTTCAGTACCTTTTTTTCGCCTTTTTGATTTATAAATTCTATAAATACGACATCATCTGAAGGTAAAACGTATGAAGTTTCGCTTCCGTAAAAATCACCGCTTTGCATGTGAGCTACATGGCTTTTGGATTTGCTGCTCCATTCACCCATTGAGTGAGGATTTTTTTTCGCATAATTTTTAACGGCGCGCGGCGCGCGGCGGTCGGAGTTGCCTTCACGCAAAACAGGATTAACAGCAGAGCCCAATATTTTAGAGTATTTTGCTTTTGTCTCTTCTTCTTTTGCATTTGCAGGATTTTCGGGATAGTCAGGGATATCGTAACCTTGCGACTGAAGTTCTTTTATAGCAGCTTTTAACTGCGGTATGGACGCCGAAATATTCGGCAGTTTTATGATGTTTGCCTCTTTGTTTTGCGTAAGATTTCCCAAAAATGCCAAATCATCGGGATAATCCGAAAAAGCGCTGAGAATTCTGCCTGAAAGCGAAATATCTCTCATCTCAAAAGGCACATCACAGCGTACACCGAAAGCTTTTATGATAGGAAAAAGCGAATACGCCGCAAGAGCAGGAGATTCATCTGTTTTTGTATATATGATAGAAGCCATACTATTCCTTCAGTAATATAAAATTTTTATTTTCATAAAATAATTGGTGCAAGATAGCAAAACTGCTCTTAATGTTTATTTGCTTATATTTTTTAAGTGCTCGCTATAAGTTTCAGTAAATAAATGTTTACCGTTTGCGCCTTTCACGAAATAAAGATATTTGCTCTGTGTCGGATTTACCGCAGCTTTTATAGCCTCTTTACTGACCGCGCAGACTGGATTTGCAGGCAATCCGTAATGTGCGTAAGTATTATAATGCGATATATCTTCCTTGATTCTTTTGGGCGTAATTTTGGTATGCGAAAATTGACCATAATTGAGCGTGCCGTCCATTTGAAGCTTCATACGTATTTCAAGTCTGTTGTGAATAACAGAGCTTACAATCGGCATTTCATCGTTGTCGGCAGACTCTTTTTGTATAATTGAGGCGATTGTCAAAATCCTATTCCATTTCTCTTTGTCATATTCGCCTGTAAGTTCATATGATAGCGCTTCGTTGCGCTTTGCAGAGTCGTTTATAAGATATCTTATGAGCCATTTTTCATCTGTGCTAAGCGGTATATTGTAAGTTTCGGGGACTATCCAGCCATCTTCAAAACGCGACAATCTCTCATATTCGAGCCAAAGTGCGTCAAACGAGAGATTTAACTCTTCCGAAAGCTGTTTTAAAAACATGTACGCCGTTTCACCAGGCACTAACGTAACCGCGCGCGTAGCGGCTTTGGCGTGCGAGAGTTGATATAAAAAATCAGCTTTTGTCAAAAGCGTGTCTTTCATGTCTATCCAGCCGCTTTGCGGATATCCTAAAAATCTTAGCAAAAGTTTGTCTAAAACAATAGAAATATTATCATTTTGCGCCCCAAGCTGTGTTATAATGCTGTTTATCCCGCCTTTTGGTACATGGATAATTCTTTCCGTACTAATCGGCTGTATCAGATAAAACAGAAGTGAGACGATGGCTATCAAGAAAAGATTTAAGCCGAAAAAGAAAATTCGGCTTCCCATGTTGATTTTTTTGTTCTTGCTTATCATTTTTATAGGCGTTATGTACAAAGGTATTCGCATTGACAACCTGTCCGTATTTGATGTAAATATAACGGGATTATATATTAAATTGGATAAAAAACTCTTTGTTGAAGCTGATACGATAAAAATAGATAACAATGTTACAAAAAGTAACGATTATTCTTCGCTGAATGACTTGCTTGATGTGATTCCATATATCCACATGTTTTTTAGTACGATTATTATCAACAATATTGAATACGGAAATGAAAAAATACAACTGACTTATCAGGACGAAGTTTTTTATGTCAATTCATCGGTTTTGACACTGAAAACAAAGATACAGCTTCGCAGAAGAAAAACGCTTGGACTTGACATACAGCAGCTACTTTTAAAAGATATAGACGTGGAGTTAAGCGGCAAGACAAATATTGACTTCAGGCGCGATGAATACGCATTTGACGGGCGTTTCAGGATATTTGACATTTCGGGCAATGCAAAGATAGACATAAAAGACAAAATACTCGCTTATAATATCATATCGGACAATTTCGCTTCGCCCAAACTCTTCATGGACAACCTCCTAAAACACGTCAAATTAAACGATACAATATCAAACTGGATATACGGCTACACAAAAGGCGCAAACTATAAAATACTCTCGCTAAACGGCAAGATAGATATCGTAAAGCGTGATTTTTATCTTAAAAACATAAGCGCGCTCGCAAAAATTGACGATGTAAATATCACTTTTAACCCCGAAGTTCCGCCCGCTCATGCAGACGAAATAAGAGTCAAGCTGGAGAACGGCAAAATATCATTTTTGACTTCAAATCCAACATCTCAGGGCGAAAATATCACAAAAGTTGACGTCCTCATATACAACCTCATAGAGGGCAAAAGCGGCATCAAGATAGACATCGGCGCAAAGACTCTTTACAACGACAAGATAAATAAAATCATCAAAACCTACGCAGGAGTTGACATACCAGTACGGCAAAAAAACGGCAAAAACGACGCAAATGTCAGTATTGACGTCAAATTTGCAGACGTAAAAATAGACATAAGCGCCGATGTTGCCATAAAAAATGCGGATTTGGAAATCGGCGGCGTTTTGATGCACACTCCGCATGCAAACATACGCTTGAAAAACTCCGTTATTGACATTCTTGACTCAAGAGTACAATACGACGGACTTTTTGACATAAGCGTGAACGGCACGCTAAATACAAGCACAAAAGAGATGAACGGCAGCTCTTTTATACATTCTGTTACTCTTGATGCAAAAAATAGAAGCATTGTTACGATAAGTAACATTTCTACGCTGTTTGATTTAAAAGCAATAGACGGCGGAATAAATATCTACGCTTATGAGTTGGAGAGCAATCTAACTTTTGCCGATACAAATGTATTTATATTTAACTCTTTAAGCAAACTCTATCCCTACTCACAAATGGCTCAGGAGTACGGCATAAAAAACGGGCGAATTGTCATAAGAACAAACGACTTCAAACATTTCAAGGGATACGCCGCGTTAAGAGCCAATCTCCCCTTAAGCCGCGGCGGTAAGATGCTTTCAAGATTTGCGGGCAGTTTTGAGATAACGGAAAATTCACTTGACATAACCGCAAATAACAAAACCATTATATTGAGTTTCAAAGATGAGATAAACTTGACTTTAAACGGACTTGATGTAAATATAGACATGTCCGCGCAAAATACCGATACGCTCTCAACACCCGTATTTGTAAAGACAAAAGGCGGACACATTATACTTAAGCCTTCAAATACCACTATCTTAGCCGACGAATACAATGTCAGCTCGGCTGGCGGCAGCATATCGCTTGAACTCATATATAAAAACAGTTTTTTAAGCGCGGTAAAAGAGAGTGGACGTTTTGATGTCTCTGTAAAAGGCATGAAGAGCGAATTTTTAAACGCGCTGGCAAATAAGGAATTTTTCGCAAAGGGAAGTTTTGATTTTTACGCAAAAGGCGAGAGCGAAAACGAATTTCTGGGCGTTTTGAATCTGAAAGAGACAAGGCTTAAAGATTTTCTTGTCCTGAACAATCTCATCGCCTTTCTAAACACAATCCCCTCTCTCGCTACATTTTCAGACCCAAGATACAGCACAAGCGGCTTTCCTGTAAAAAACGGTACGGTTGAGTTTATAAAAAGCGGGGATTATCTGTTTATCCAAAAACTGTTTTTGGAAGGCTACAGCTCGGACATAGAAGGAAGCGGCTATGTGAGTTTGGAAACGGGTGATATTCATATGGATTTGAAAATATTTATCATGAAATCGCTCAGCAATATCATAGACAAAATTCCTCTCATGAATTATATTATCCTTGATGACGACGGCACTATCAAGATTCAGCTATCCGTGCGCGGCACGCTTGACAATCCAAAGATAGAAACAAATCTCGTAGGCGATACGCTTATGTCGCCTTTCAATATGATAAAGAGGATTTTTGAACTGCCCTCGCATCTGCTCGGCGGATAAATGCGGATTATTCTTGCATGTGAAAATGATAATTTACATACCTTAAAAACAACAAACAATAT
>JAISNG010000107.1 GCA_031276365.1 Campylobacteraceae bacterium
GATACTCTCTTTGCACTCATAATCAACCTCATTCAACGAATCGTAACCTGAACCCAAATCAATACCAATTTTAAAAAAAGTTTGGATGCGCTCTCATCTTTTTACATGTCAAATTACAGCATCTAATTGGTTTGAAACGTTTGTGTTGTTTATTTCTGCGCTGAAGTTATCGCCGCGAAAAACAGAAAAAAGGTAAGAATTTTATGCATGTGTACTTATCAATTTTGTTGCATTTAAAAATCCAGCACGGGTTTTTCGCTAAGTTTTACCGCCTCTTTTACGGCGTTGATGTAACTTTTCAGAGAAGGATTTTTGTCTTTATAGGCTATATCAAAAGCTGTGCCGTGGTCAACCGAAGTACGCGTGATTGGAAGTCCCAAGGTTATATTTACGCTCTCATCGAAATAGAGCGCTTTTAGCGGTATCAATCCCTGGTCGTGGTACATGCAGACAAAATATCGGCACTTTTCAAGACTTTTAGACGTAAATGCGCTGTCGGGCACGAGTGGACCAAAAAAGACATTTTTGCCAATCTCATCATTTGCCCTTTTTATCGCTTTTGCTATTTTTATCTCCTCATATCCAAGCACTTCGCCGTCTCCTGCATGAGGATTTAATCCTAAAACACCGATATGAGCGACTCTCAAAGCTTCGTATGAGTTAATAAAAAATCTATGCAAAGCCTTTGTTTTTATCTGTTCACTTACATCTTTAAGCGGTATATGATGCGTGAAAAGCAGTGTAAAAAGATTCTTGCAGCCAATCATCATAACAGCCTCACATCCGAGCATATCCTCAAGCGCGTCCGTGTGTCCTTTATAGACGATGCCTGCCAGATTCCACGCCTCCTTGTTTATCGGCAGCGTTACAACAGCGGCGGCATTTTTAGTTTTGGCTAAAGCTACCGCTGTAGTAAATGAGTCAAACGAAGCCTCTCCTGCCTTTGCCGAAACGATTGACGGAGTTATCTCAAACGCCTCTCCGCACTCTTCGGTGGCAAAATCCATCGGTACATTCAAGCCCAAAAGAGCCGCTCCCCACTGAAGCATTGTTTCGTTTATGCAGTATATCGGGCTGCACATGGTTTTTACCTCATCATGAGCCCTCAATGCTATCTCAAGTCCTATGCCGTTCAAATCGCCGATGCTTACCGCGATTTTTTTCATCTTATCGCCTCTCGCATTTTAGTTATCGCCTCCTCAAGTCCCCAAAAAACGCTTCGTGCGATGATACTTTGACCGATATTTAACTCCCTTATCTCTTTTATCTCCGCTATATTTTTTACATTATAGTAGTTCAGTCCATGACCTGCCGCGACCAAAAGTCCCAGCTTGTCGGCTTCAACGGCGGCGTTTATAATCTCTTTGAGTGATTTTTCCAAAAGTATGTGAAGTTTGTCAGGATTTAATTCAAGGCTTTTTATGGAGTTATGAGTATAGCGCAGATTTGTATGGAGCATCGCGTATATGTTGGCATATTTTCCCGTGTGAAGTTCTATCCACTTCACGCCAAGTTCGCTTGAGAAATTGACCGCTTCTGGCGTCGGGTCTATAAAAAGCGAAACATCTATATTCTCCTTTTTAAACTCATTGCATGCAATCTTTAATTTTTCAAAATATCTCTTCACGTCAAGTCCGCCCTCAGTCGTAACCTCCTCGCGTTTTTCAGGTACCAGAGTAACACGCGCAGGTTTTGCTTTTAAGGCTGTTTGTATTATCTCATCTGCAAGAGAACATTCAAGATTGACGCTCATGAAGGCATTTTTGACAACTGCGAACAAATCCTCATCATGAATATGCCGTCTATCTTCGCGCAGGTGTATTGTGATTTGGTCTGCTCCGCACTTTTTCAAAATCGGCAGTGCATCCAAAGGATTTGGGTCATTTGTCTTTCTGGCTTCTCTAAGGTAAGCGATATGGTCAATATTTACGCCGAGCAACACGGTTGTTTTCCTTATTATTAATTAAGATTATAATTATATCAAAATAATATCCGCTCACTGCAAAATCTTTCCAAAACGAAACACAAAAATGGACAATAGCGCGATTTTTACGTATAAAACATTAAGTTCAGACTTTTTTAGATATAATTTATCCCTTTAATCATAAGGAGATGTAATGAATATCAGCGGTTCACAGATGATAATTGAAGCATTGCATAAAGAGGGCGTCAAGGTTGTTTTCGGTTATCCGGGAGGCGCGATGCTTAATGTCTATGATGAGCTTTACAGACAAAAATATTTTGAACATATATTGACTCGTCATGAACAAGCCGCAGTTCACGCCGCAGATGGATACGCGAGAGCTTCAGGAAAGGTAGGCGTTGCGTTTGTTACAAGCGGTCCTGGCTTTACAAATGCGGTAACTGGACTCGCTACAGCTTATATGGACTCCACTCCGCTGGTCTTAATAAGCGCAAATGTCGCCATGTCTCTGATAGGCACAGATGCTTTTCAAGAGATTGACGCTGTTGGTATAAGCCGTCCATGCGTTAAACATAACTATTTTGTAAGAAATGTTGAAGAGCTGCCGCGTATACTAAAAGAGGCTTTTTATATAGCAAGTACAGGAAGACCAGGACCTGTTCATATTGATGTGCCAAAAGACGTAACAGCAAGCGTTGGTAAGTTCGTATATCCTGACGAGATAACCATGCAGACATACAAACCAACATATAAGGGAAATTCACGTCAAATAAAAAAGGCGGTTGATGCGATAGCGCTTTCATCGCGTCCGGTTCTTTATCTTGGCGGCGGAATTGTAAGCTCAAACGCTTCGGATGCTGTGCGAAAATTTGTCAAACTCACGCAGATTCCATGTGTTGAAACTCTTATGGCAAGAGGCGTTTTGCCGCATGATGAGCCGCTTTTGCTCGGAATGGTCGGCATGCACGGCACTTATGCGGCAAATATGGCGATGAGCGAGGCTGACTTGATGATAGCTTTTGGTGCGAGATTTGACGATAGAGTTACTGGGAAACTCAGCGAATTTGCAAAAAACGCGAAAATCATACATATAGATATAGACCCAAGCTCCATAGGCAAACTTGTGGATATAGACTTTCCGATTGTCGGCGATGTTGGAAGCGTGCTTGATAATATGATAGAACTTGCGGGCGAAAAGATTGATGCGAAAAGATACCATGAATGGCGTGGTATCTTAAAAAGATATGCCGATATCCATCCGCTAAGATACGAAGATTCCGATACGGTTTTGAAACCGCAGTGGGTTATAGAGTATATTGGCAAAACTTTGGGCGATAAAGCCATCATAACTACAGACGTCGGACAGCATCAGATGTGGACGGCGCAATTTTATCCATTCGCAAAAGCGCGCCAATTGATAACAAGCGGCGGGCTTGGCACTATGGGATTTGGTCTGCCTGCGGCTATGGGCGTTAAAAAGGCGTTCACTGATAAAATCTCTATAAATTTTGTAGGAGACGGCGGCATTTTGATGAATATTCAAGAGATAATGACATCTGTCGCATCAAACATTCCTGTTGTAAATATCATCTTGAATAACAGATTTTTAGGAATGGTCCGCCAATGGCAGACATTTTTTTATGGCAAACGTTACTCTCAAACAGACCTTGATTCACAGCCTGATTTTGTAAAATTAGCTGAGAGTTTCGGTGGATTGGGCTTTAAGGTTAGGACAAAAGATGAATTTAAAAAGGCTTTAGACAGCGCTGTTAAAAGCAATAAAATAGCCCTAATAGACGTTGAGATAGACAGAATGGAGAACGTTTTGCCGATGGTTCCATCGGGCGGTTCGCTTTGCAATATGATATTAGAGTATAAGGATTAAGAGATGGAAGAGATAAGACGTGTAATTTCCGTTATAGTTTCAAATGAACACGGTGTTTTGTCGAGGATTTCCGGACTTTTCGCGGGGCGCGGCTACAATATAGATTCACTCACGGTAGCGCCCATTCCGAATACAAGTCTGTCCCGCTTTACAATAGTAACATTCGGAAGTGCTAAAGTGCTGGAACAGATAGTCAAACAGCTTCACAAATTAATACCGACCTACAAAGTCATAGAGTCAGGCGAATTTATAGAAAAAGAGATGGCGCTTGTCAAAATCCCTCTTAACGAGAGATTTGACGGACTTGACGCTATCCTCAAAGCCTACAACGGCGTTATAGCAAACAGCGGCGAGGATTATATCGTCGTCATGGTAGCCGATGATACGGCAAGAGTCGCGGGCTTTTTGAAAGCCGTCAAAAAATACAATCCGACCGACATAGTGCGAAGCGGCTCGGTTGCGATGGATGTGTAGATGAAACTTTCTGACATTTGCGCCCGATTTTCATGGAGTTATGAGGGCGAAGATAGAGAGATAAGCGGACTTCAAACATTTGAAAATGCCGCGTCAGAACATATAGTATATCTTGAAAATGAAAAGTTTTTGGAGGGGCTTAAAAACACAAAGGCGGGCGCGGCGATAGTCTATGAGAGATTTAAATCGCTTGTACCAAAAACCTGCGCTATTATCGTAAGTCCAAATCCACATCTTTATATGGCATATTTAAGCGCTGTTTTCACACCTAAAGTTATAAATTCTACCGACAAAAAGCCCATTATTGACAAAAGCGCGGTTGTGATACCAAATGCATATATTGGCAACGGCGCGGTTATAGGGGCAAACGTTACGATAATGGCTGGAGCTTACATCGGTGAAAATGTTGTAGTGGGCGAGGGGACGATAATACACCCCAACGCCGTAGTTTACAACAACTCCATCATCGGCAAAAGGTGTCATTTGTTGGCAAACTGTGTCATTGGCAGCGACGGCTTTGGGTACGCGCACACAAAAGAGGGTGTACATGTAAAGATTTATCATCTTGGAAATGTGATTTTGGAAGATGATGTGGAAGTTGGTGCATGTACAACAATTGACAGAGCGGTTTTTGGCTCTACACGTATAAAAAAAGGGACAAAGATAGACAATCTTGTACAAATAGGTCATAACTGCGAACTTGGCGAACACTGCATCATAGTTTCGCAAACAGGACTTGCCGGCAGCTCTGTACTTGGCAGAAACGTTGTCATGGGCGGACAGAGCGCAACCTCTGGACATTTAAAAATAGGTGATTTTACATTCATCGCCGCACGCGGAGGAGTTACAAAAAACGTTGAAGGCGGCAAAACTTACAGCGGATTTCCACTCATGCTTCACAAAGAGTGGCTGAAAATGCAGGCAAAACTCTCATCTTTTTTAAAAAAATAGGCTTAAATACAAACACGAAAGTTGTTTTGCAAGAGCTTTGGGCGCTACACGGAGATTATTTAATTTGTCATACCAGTGCAAGCAATACAACGGCAAGTATCCTCTCACCGTTATTCACACGCAAACAATATAACGTTTTATGAAGGCAAAGGCATTGAAGTTCAAGAATGCAAAAATCCAAAAAACAGTAAACGGTAAAATATAGCAATGTATTTACTTACATTTAGCCGCGGAAATGACAGGTTATTTGTCGTTGGTTTTACCACAGAATAAGCAAATCTCTTTTGCAAGGCAAAATGTTTTCGCAAAAGTAATAAATACCACTTGTAACGAAATGACGGGGGACGCAGAAATAACAAAACGCACACCTTTTTATGTAAACCAAAAATTACAAAACACTCCATGACAACTATTTACGCCATTCCAACACGAGCGATACAACGTCATCAAGAGGCAAATAGTTACCAAAAGTAACTTGTATATTCTTTTTATCATTTTTGCAAACGAACGCGAGTAAGAGAATAAAAAGTTTTACCAATATTTGCGAGGCAGGCTGATATCCAAAATCTACTTTTTATTCTCTCAAAAATTGCCTCTTTTTGCAGACAATATTTGCAGCAAATTTACATTCATAAGATTGCGCACAAAAAACAGAGCAGAGCGGTATATGCGCTGTTTATTGGGCAAAAGCTATTTCACTCTTCCGCCTGATATCCACGCGTTTTTGTAGTATGTTTCATCAAGCGAATTTATCATAACGCCTTTTGACGTACTTGCATGTACAAATTTGCCGTCTTTAAGATATATGCCGACATGATTTGGGTTTTTTTTACTGCCGCCGTCAGTCCTGAAAAAGACCAAATCGCCCTCGCGCAGGCTTGAACGTTCTATTTTTACGGCATCTTTTTTGAACATTTCGGCTGATGAGCGGCTTAAATTTTTGCCGTACACATCTTTATATACAGCTATTACAAATCCAGAGCAGTCAACTCCATTTTTTGTAGTTCCACCCATTTTATACGGAGTTCCGAGCCATTTTGAGGATGTGGAGTAGAGCCGTACATTCTCTTTTTGCGTGATTTTCACGCCAAACCGTCTTGACAAATCATCTGTACTTTGATAAATATTTTTCGTCCCACAGGCACTAAAAAACAGTATAATCATGATAAAAAATACAAAACTTTTTCCCACAAAAACTCCGCTTTTTGAAATGCTAAAATATATCATAAAATTTATAAAATTATCTTACGATTTTCATGACTTGACAAAAGGCTTTAAAATATATTAGAATATTCTAAAATATTAAAATAGGAGAATTAAATTGGCTGCAAAATATGTTGCCCGCGTCAATCACAAACAGTGCGTCTCTTGTGGAACATGCGTCAAAGTATGTCCAAGCGGCGCAATAAGCGTATATAAAGGAACATTTGCCGCAGCTGATGCAAATATCTGTATCGGATGCAAAAAATGCGCCAAAAGCTGTCCTGCATCAGTAATTTTTATGATTTCAAAGGAGAAAAACGATGAAGAAAAAAGGCTTTCATGAGTATATGTGGATAGTCTCATGCACATATTTGACGCTTGGACTGTTCAATATCCTGTTTGCGTGGCTTGGCATGATATGCTTTTTGACGCCGCTTATTATCTCAATCTTTGGCGGCGATAAATTATACTGCAATAAATACTGCGGGCGCGGACAACTGTTTGAGGTGCTTGGCGACAGACTCGGTTTTTCAAAAAAGCGCGATATATTTGCATTTTTACGTTCAAATTTGTTTAGATATGGATTTTTAATCTTTTTTATGGCAATGTTCTTTTTAATGGTTTACGGAACATATCGCGTGTTTGAGGGAGCTTCGGTAGAAGAGGCGGTTACGCTTTTGTGGGTATTTAAACTGCCGTGGCAATGGGCTGATACGGCGTTTGCATCACCATGGATAGCGCAGTTTGCCTATGGATTTTACGGCGTCATGCTAACTTCAACCGTTCTTGGAGTCATAACGATGATATTTTTTAAACCTCGTTCATGGTGCGTGTATTGTCCTGTA
>JAISNG010000138.1 GCA_031276365.1 Campylobacteraceae bacterium
CCAATAACGAACGGTTAGCAAGCGTTAGTATCGCTTTAAGCTGTTCGTCGCGCTCTTTATAAATAGTCTCGAGTGCGACTCTCTGCTCTATCAAAAGCTGTTCTTTTTCTTTTATAAGCCGCTCTTTGTCCTTATTCAGCTCGGAATTTGTGGCTTTGAGTTCGGATATTTGGGAGATTAAAAGATTGATATATCTCTCGTCGGGGACAATTTTTTTGCTTTTTGCGGCAGATAAAAGTTTGCTCTCATGAGGTGCGTCTTCTTCGTCCATGACGATATATTTTTCATCGCCTTCAATAATATATTTCAGCGTTCCTCTTCGTATGCGGTTGTATATCGCCTCTTTTGTTATGCCGAGCGTATCAGCCGCATCGCTAACAGTTAGTTTTCTCATGTGCTGCCTTTTGACATTTTTTTGCTAACAGTTTGAATTTGTTATTATACGCAAAATCATCAAATAAGGCAAATAATTGCATAAAAAACAGTTTCTCTTTTCTCTTTTTTAAGCTTTTTACTAACATGTTTTGTTAAAATGGAGCATTTTAAATAAAGGCATTACATGGAGACGGAAAGTCCGAATAACTCGCAAATCCTTGAAAATGAACCGCTTAGTTTCAGAGGCAATGGTTTTGATTTTTTCAAAATCTGGTTTGTAAATATAGTTCTTACCATCATAACGCTTGGTATTTACGGACCTTGGGCAAAAGTGAGAAATAATCAATACATATATGGCAATACATATCTTGGAAATCACTCTTTTGAATACACGGCAAATCCTATCAAAATCCTCTTTGGAAGATTGATAGTGTTGGCATTTTACGCGGCATATTTTATAGCAAGCAGTATGATGTTTTTTGAAGTTGCAGGCATAATTGCACTTGTATTTATGCTTTTACTGCCATTTCTTATTAGGCAGGCTTTGTTATTTAGAACGAAATATACGAGATTTCATGGACTTAATTTCAGATTTAAAGCCTCTGTCGGCGCTTTTTACAGCTTTTTTCTGCTGCATACTTTGTTAAATTTCATAACGATAGGCATAATATTTCCATATACTCACAGCGAATTTAAAAAACTTGTCCTCAATAATACCTCTTACGGAGACAGTGATTTTTATTTTCCAGGTAAGCCCGCACAGTTCTTTTTTGTATATTATGTAAAAATGTTGCTTTTGTACACTGCGTTTTTTGTTATTTTCATGATACTTGCAGTTATTTTTATACCGTTTTCAAAAATGGCTTATACCGCCGGACCGATTATTATGGTAATGATAATTTATCCTTTATTGATAATTTTTACATTTGTAGTTCAAGGTTCGCTTCATGCATGGATAGCAAGAGTCGTTTACAACAACACTTATCTAAAAGAGTATAGAATGCTTAACGAATGGAGTGCATCGCGCCTTTCATGGATATATCTCAGTAATTTTATTGTCATAATATTTTCGTTTGGACTTCTCTATCCATGGACAAAAATCCGAACCATACGATACAAGCTTGAAAACATGGGATTTGAGAAGATTGACCTCAATGTGTTTATCGGACAATCACAAAAAGATGTAAGCGCTGTCGGCGAAGAGACTTCGGACTTTTTTGACTTTGATATAGGATTTTAGGAGAGGCTGTTTTGCAAAGTTTTAACGTACACTATTTTGACGGCAAATCATCAGTGCCGAAAAGCGTTACTTTGGAGCTTCATGAAGATTTTGTGCGTATAGCCGAGCTTAATTTTGCATATGAATTTAAAGATATTGAAATAAGGGCAAAGCTGAAAAATACGCCTCAGAGCGTGAGTTTTTCAGACGGCTCTTATTGTGAACTCGGTGCAGATGATTTTTTCTGCATAAACAATCAAGATAAAGTTATCTTGAAATTGGAGTCAAAAATCAAATACGCCGCCCTCTCATTTGCCGTCTTGTGTCTGTTTGTTCTGTTTTGTTTGACTTATGGCGCGACAATGGCGGCAAACATGATAGCTCCGCAGATTCCAAAAACAGCAGTGGAAAAAATGAGCGTGCAGACGCTTGAATTTTTTGACAAATACTACATGTCAGAATCAAAAATAGACAAAACAAAACAGGATTTTATAAAAAGACGGTTTAATATGCTTTTAAATAAAAATTCTGATTTGAATCTTCATTTTCGCTCTTCTGAGTTTTTCGGCGCAAATGCATTTGCTCTTCCAAACGGCGATATTGTACTTTTTGACGATTTGGTAGAGATTGAAAAAGACAGCGAATTTAGAGGTATTATCGGCGTCTTGGCTCATGAGAGTGGACATGTGGCGCATTTACATGGTCTTAAAATGCTCGTAAAATCCTCCATATCTTCCGCGCTTATCGGCTATCTTACGGGAGATTTTTCGGGATTTATAACCTCTTTTTCAACATTGATGGTTGAGGCAAAATATTCGCGCTCGCATGAGAACGAAGCGGATTTGTATGCGATAAAAGTGTTGAAAAAAAATAACATATCTACAGCATATATGGCGGATTTGTTTGATGAGATAGCAAAAAAACATAAATTATCAGATAACACAACATTAAAATCAATACTAAGTTCGCATCCTTTAATAGAAGAGAGAATAGAGCAGTTAAGAAAATAATGCCCAGGGAAACTCTCCCTGAGCAGTTGCGTGATTAGAGTCTTGATTCGTATCGGCGCAGCATGTAAAGTTTTTTGAGCATTTTTTTTCGCGCGCTGATTTTCTGTTTTTTACGTTTTTCAGTCGCAGTTTCAAAATTTTTTCGCGCTCTGACTTCAGTAACTATCAGATTTCTATCAACTTGCTTTTTAAACTTTCTGTACGCTTCTTCGAAAGACTCGTTTGGATGAACCTTGATTCCGGGCATCCTTATCACCGCCTTTCGTTTAAATTCCGTCTAATACGGTAGGGCGGTATTGTACCAAAAAGCGCGGTAAATTGCAACTGTGCCGCCGTTTTTGGAGAAATTGACGAAAATATAAGTTTTTTTATTGACTTTTTACGTCAAAAAGATTATACTTTAGCTATTCAATCAGGTAAAAGGCGGTTTTTGTGGCTGTTATTCTTTTGAAAAACGGAGATTTTCAGAGCAATATCACAACACAGCAAAAGCAGATTTTGAAATATGCTCTTGCAAATGGTTTTAGCATAAATGCCACAGAGATAGACAATTCGTCAAATGAAACGCTTCTGGAGGAGAGAAAAAGCCTTAAGGGTTTTTTGCGTTCCTTAAAACCAAACAACACTGTGCTTGTGTATGATTTGTGGTCGCTTACGCATAAAGTGGACGAACTTGTAAAGATATTTGAGTGTATGCTTCGCCGAAATATCACGCTTCATGTATGCAATAAACACCTTATTATCTCAAGACAAACACCGCTTTTTGACGTTTTGGATATTTTGGCAAAACAGCGCGAATTAAATCTAAACCCTTTAAAAGAGTTTCACGCGGGACGTCCCAAAGGCAGAATGTCAAGGTCAAAATTTGACGACAACAGAGCGGCGATAGTGGATATGCTAGAAGCGGGTGCGTCGGTAAATAGTATTGCCGCAGAATTTGGATTTAGCCGCAGTTCCCTGAAAGATTATATAAACTCAAGAGAGCTTAAAGAGTTGGCGGCAATCAAAAAAACACTGCCAAAACATGATATAAAAAAAAGCAATATATTAACAGCGCACAAAAACGGCAAAAACGAGCCTAAAGAGTGCGCATTAATTGCACAAATTTAAAGGATACTTATGACATATAGAAAGATGCGTTATATAGGCTTTGCCATTATAACTTTGGTGAGTTTGGCGCTGCCGTGGATAACCGTAGAGGGCAAACACTTGTTTTTGCTGAGTTTTGATAAAAAGCAGTTGCAGCTATTTTTTACGGCATTTAACATGTCGGAGCTTTGGCCTATGCTGTTTTTGCTTCTTATCCTTTTTCTGGGGATATTTCTCATAACGACTCTGGGCGGACGCGTCTGGTGCGGTTGGGCATGTCCGCAGACGATATTCAGAGTCATATACCGCGATTTATTGCAGACAAAAATATTTGGAATATATAAAAGTATAGAAAACAAGCAGAAAATGGTCAATGAGAGAAAGTGGATAGAGAAAATCCTTGCGTTTTTGATTATGACGGCGTTTGCGATAGCGGCTGCTGCTGATTTGCTTTGGTATTTTATTCCGCCTGAAGACTTTTTTGCTTATATCCAAGACCCTTCCGAGCATAGGATTTTATTTGTTGCATGGTTTATATTTACGGCTTTGATAATGGCAGCGGCAGTATTTTTGAAGGAGAAATTCTGTACTTATGTATGTCCGTATGTGAGGGTTCAATCCACAATGATGGATAACGACACAGTGCAGACTATTTACGACAATATACGCGGCGGAGCGGTATATGACGCCAAAAAGCAGAAAATAGACAAAATTGGCGGAGAGTGCGTAGAGTGCGATGCATGTGTCCGCGTCTGCCCCGCTCATATAGATATAAGAGCAGGTATGCAGCTGGAATGTATCAACTGTCTTGAGTGCGCAGACGCATGCGAAAAGGTGATGAAAAAATTCAAAATGCCTTCTCTTGTCAATTGGACAAGTCCAAATGCCGTACAACTAAGAGAGAAAGTCAAGTTTATTCGTTTTAGAACGATAGCGTATTGTGTAGTACTGTGTATAGTTATGGCGGGACTTTTGTTCATGAGTACGACAAAGAAGAGCATGCTTTTGAATATTAACCGCGATACCGAACTATTTCGCATATCAAATGACAAGTTGAGAATTGAAAATACATATAAGATGAAGTTTGAAAATATAGACTCCAAAGAGCATACGTTTTATTTTGAAGCGCTAAATCCAGAGATAAAGATAAAAACTCCAAAAGAGCCTTTTAAACTCAAAGCAGGTGAAGCGCAAACCAGAGTCGGCATACTTTTTACAGATATCAACTCATCTATAAAAGCCCAAAACGGCGAACCTTTGCCTATTATCATAAGAGCTTTTGCGGTGGATGACAAAGAGAAGATATTTATAGAAAAGCAGGCCGTGTTTATCTATCCGAGTGCGGAAAATATACGATAATGTGAATCAATTCACAAACAGTTCACAGTGTTGGGTTTAAAATAACGCTAAAACTTCTTTACAAGGAGGAGAAGCATGAAAATATTAAAAACAACGGCGATAATTTCGCTTTTGGCAATGCTTTGCGCGAGCTCCGCGAGTGCATGGGGCAAAAGAGAGCAGAATTTTTTGTGGGGCACGGCGGCGTTAATAACTCTGCCGTATTTGTTTGGACATCACAAAAACAGCACTCCGTCATATATTGACAGGCGCTATTACGACACGGGACGCTATCATGCGCCGAATGTTGTGCATCATACACCGACAACAATCGTAAATGTTGAACCAAGCCGTCCGCAGATAATCTATGTGGAAAAGGTTAAAGATGACAACAATGTCCCGATACACAGAAGAGTAAAATCTCACAACTACATATACGGCAGCAATCAACAGCAGCCGACACGCGTTATTGTTGAACATGCAGACGGTACGGTAAGTGTTGTAGAGAGATAAAATTCGGCGTATTTTACGCCGAATTTTTTTAAGTTTACATCATATGTTTTTCAAAACAATTTAATAAACTCCAACTGTTATTTTGGCTTTTTTACATCGCATGTACCGCTTGACACAAGTTGGATAAGCGTGTCAAATAACGCATTATATGATTTGACTATAAAAATATGAAGAAAAAACGGCACAATCTTCTTTTTGTGTTTACAGATAACTCAAACTTCTCTTTACAACTTTACCTATTTTTGTTAAACTTGTTTTTTCGTTTTGGAGGCTGAAATATGGCATTGGACAGAGTTAAAGAGTTTTTTGGAAAATTTGGACTTGAAGAGAAAATAATAGAGCTTGATACGTCAAGTGCGACTGTAGAGTTGGCGGCAAAGGCTTTAGGCTGCGAAGAAAAAAGGATAGCAAAAACCCTCTCTTTCAAACTGAATGATAGATTTATACTTGTTGTCATGGCTGGCGATGCAAGGATAGATAATGCCAAATACAAAGCGTACTTTGGCGCAAAAGCTAAAATGCTTTCATCTGATGAAGTTTTGACACATATCGGACACGAGATAGGCGGCGTTTGTCCTTTTGGGATAAATGACGGTGTGGATGTCTATCTTGATATCTCTCTTAAAAGATTTGAGAGTGTTTTTCCTGCATGCGGAAGTACCAACAGCGCAATTGAACTTGACACTAAAAGTATGGAGAAATACACACGAAGTCAAAAATGGATAGACGTGTGTAAAGATTGGAGCGAGTCGTAAAGCAATATATTTTAAGTATAATACTTGGAAAATCTATCTAAAATCGGTAAATTTTTAATAAAATATGTGATAATTTATCTATCTCAAAAAACAGGATATTAATTAATTGGTAAATATAATGATTTAGATTTAAAAAATTGGAAAAATTTAAATATAGACGTAAATTCTCTATGGATAATAAACGAGCGCGATAAAAGCGGCAAACACAAAAATATATATCATGGCAATTTTATACCTCAAATCCCAAATCAACTTATTAAAAGATATACAAAAACTAATGAAATTGTCCTAGAGCCGTTTATGAGAAGCGGTACAACGCTTTTTGAGTGTGAGATATTGCATAGAAAATATATAGGATTTGATATAAACCCGAGCATTGTGCAATACGTTAATGATACCATGAAAAATTCGCAAAAAGAGGATTTTATCGTTTGCTGCTTAAATTCTTCCGATAAATAGCAAGTATATTTAAATTTACAAAATGCACTTAAAAAAATAAATGCCAAAAAAGTACAATTTTTGCTAATGCATCCTCCGTACATGGATATTGTAAAATTTACCAACAATCAAAACGACTTGTCGCAAATCAGCGATGTTGATAGGTTTATAGACGTATTAAAAACAGCATGTGAAAATTATCTCTGTTTTTTAGATAAAAATAGATATTTTGCTGTAGTTATCGGAGATGTTTATAAAAATAGTGAAGTCGTGCCTTTAGGGTTTTATTGTCTAAATATGATAAAAAGGAATTTTAGAGTAAAATTAAAAGGTATCATCGTGAAAAATATAGAAGGGAATCGTGGAAAATCGGGCGTTGATGGAATTTGGCATTATAGAGCTATGAAAAGCGATTATTATATATTTAAACATGAATATATTTTTGTTTTTAAAAAGGATTTTTGATGGATAATCCATTCTCTGAAGGTACAACAAGCTATCATGATTGGAATATTTTAAAAGATTTGAAGTGGCATTGCACAAAGTGTGAATTAAAATCAGGACAAGCAAAAACTTGGCAGACTTGGAGAGATGAAAAGGGCATACAATTTGAAGAGCCAACGCCAAGACGATGGGAGAAAAGAATATTTTTCAGACAGCGCGGTAAAAAACTTCTCACAGAAAATTAAAAACATTAGAGTTATTGCAAACGGTTAGCGTTAGGGCGCAAATGACGCAAAAATTTACCAAAAGAGTTAAAGATTTATATAAAAGAGAAGAAGCTGTTTTTCTTAGAGAGTTAAGCTGCGGAGAGACTGAAGTTGACCATAGATTTCCGCAAATAAGATGGGATACTAACGAAGACAATAATGATGAACTTAAGATAAAGAGATTAAAAATAAATTTATTTTGCTCAATAGAAACAATAATCTTTGGAAGTCAAGACAATGCGAATCTTGTTTTAAAACAAAAAAGCGGGGAAGTTTTCCTGGGATATATTTTTGGTATGTAGGCGATGAAAATTGGCACAAAACTACGGATTATGATGAAAATGGCTGTATTGGCTGTTTTTGTTACGACCCACATACTTGGCGTAAAGAGCTAAATAACATAGTTCATAAAATACTTGTATTTTAAAGGGATTTAGAATTAATATGAGGATAAATAGATTTAAGGTAAAAGAGTTAATGGCAAAAAAAAGATTAAAAATCAGTTGGAATTAGCTGCAATGCTGGGCATCTCTAAAAATCAATTTTCCACGATTTTATCCAACAAATACAATCCCATAAAAAGTAACATTGTCGAGCTTGCAAAATTTTTGGGAGTAAGCCCTATTAAATTATTAGAAGATGAAAATGAAGACAAAAAGGAAGAGTTGCAATGAATTACATAGGCTCAAAAGTCAAACTGTCGCAGTGGATTAAAGATGAAATCACGCAAAGAGTCGGCGGCGCGCTACATGATAAGGTTTTTTGTGATATATTTGCTGGCACAGGCACGATAGGCAGGATTTTTAAAAAGTTGGTTAAAAAAGTCATCAGCAACGACATAGAAGAGTATAGTTATGTTATTTGTAGAAATTATATACAAAACCACAAATATATCCCAAGCGCATCCGTTTTGCTGCAAGAGCTTAATCTTTTGCCTTTGCGCGAAGACGGATTTATATACAAAAACTACTGTTTGGGAAGCGGAAGCAATAGACAATACTTCAGCGATGAAAACGGTAAAAAAATAGATACGGCAAGAATTGCGATAAACGATTGGAAGCAAATGGGCAAAATAGATGACGATACATACTATTTTTTACTCTCTTCTTTACTTGAAAGCGCAGATAAAGTTGCAAATACAGCCTCTGTTTACGGGGCTTTTTTAAAAAACTTAAAGCCTTATGCTCAAAAGCCCATGAACATTCTGCCCTCAACTTTTGAGTTGAATGATAACAGACATGAGGTTTATCGGGAGGAGAGTAATGTTTTGATTAGAAAAATCAGAGGCGATATTTTATATCTTGACCCGCCGTACAATGAAAGACAATACGGAGCAAATTATCATATCTTAAATACTATCGCAAAATATGATAATTTTATACCTGAAGGTAAGACTGGCATGAGGAGATATTATCGTTCCAATTACTGTAAAAAACAAAAAGTGCTTGGCAGTTTTGAGGATTTGATAAAATATGCCGATTTTAAATATATATTTTTGAGTTATAATAACGAAGGACTAATGAGCAAAGATGAGATAAGGCATATTATGCAAAAATACGGCAAATATGATTTGGTTAAAAAGGAACATCAGCGTTACAAAGCCGACAATAAAAGAGAGTACAAAGCGAACTCTACGTTTGAATACCTGCATATTTTGCACAAATAGATTTTAAACCCATTGCGGAGGAGTTATGGAAGCAATTTATGAACACAAGATAGTAGTGCTACAAAGCGCTATTGATACAAATATGCATGTAAATAACGTGGTTTATGTCCAATGGATGCAAGATGCCGCTACGGCACATTCAGATTCGCTGGGATTTACAAGTGAATTTTATGACAAAATAGGTAGCACATGGGTTGCGCGCTCACATTTTATAGAGTATTTGAGCCCTGCATTTTTAGGAGAAGAGCTGGTCGTGCAGACGTGGATAAGCTCTATAAAACGCTTCAGTTCCAACCGCGAATACGCATTTTTCAGGAAAAGCGACAAAATGCTTTTGGCGAGGGCAAAGACAGTGTGGATATATCTGAATGCAAACGGAAAGCCAGGCAGGATTCCCGATGAATTGTTGGCAAAATATATCGCAGACGAGAGTTACGAACCGAAGCTGCGAGATAGCGCAAAATGATTTTCAACTGTTGTTTGATTTAGCATCGCAGTAAAATCCAACTGCACACAAAAACTCAAACAAGACGTTTATGATGTGATACAAGTGTTGTATTGAAATAATGGAACATACAAGATTGTTGCTCTGCCTGCAACACATGAACCGACACAAGCATTGTATTGCAATTCAGTGAGAAAGCAAAAAATGTTATACTTTTAAAATGGAACATGTATTTAATATTAGGCTCAAAAAGGACAACCGATGCAGACTTATGATGTAAAAAATAATAAATATTCATATAAAATTAAACTTGACACTTGGAATGCCGCTTTCGGATTGCACAAAGTTGACAATCTTGAACCTTCCAAATATGCTAAAAAATTAGCTTACCAAAACGCAAAGGGAGAGATAAGTTACGACGAGATAGAAAAAAGCCTGAAAAATTACTACAGAGCTGAAAAAAATCAAGAGACAAAAGAAGCGGATATCGTATCATTAAGGATAACCGAACTGCTTTTGAGAGGCGGGTTTAGATTGAGTCCTGCTGCTTTGCTTGGCATACACAGGCATCTATAAAAGAACGTGTTCTTGGCGGTGAGAGTGTCGTTTATGATGATTGTCGAAACTTTAAATTATGATTTTATGCAAGAGAGAAGTTTTGATTATAGTTTGCCTGATAAGCGCAGCAAAGCTTTTAAGGCTATGGAGTTTGTCTCAGGAATTTGGCAAATACACCCTTTTGGCGAAGGCAATACATACACAATAGCCGTATTTGCAATTAAATATTTTCGCATGCTGGGTTTTAATGTGGACAATACGCTGTTTAAGAAATATTCCGAATACTTTAGAGACGCTTTGGTTTTGGCAAATTACCATAAAGAAGGGAAAGCTGTAAAGTTTTTAAATAATTTTACGGAAAATTTTTTATTGAAAAGCAATCATGTGCTTGACGTAATTAATCATATTCATGGGAAACAACAGAGCAATGAAGGGATTGGAATAATTCAAGTTGGTAAATATCTGAAACCTAAATGATGTATGTCGATTTAAGAAAATATCAGTAGAAAAATTCAAAAATTGGCTTCTACATGAAGCGCCTCAGAAATAATTATCTCTATATATAATTAATATTTTTGATAATTTAGTGCATAATAATTAAAAAGTCTAAGGAGATAAGTATGACAAGAATGGAACTGCTTAAAACGCTTGATTATTTAGATGCTAAAGGAGTATGGTGTTTTGATGTTAAGATGTTTAATCTGTTTTTTCCTCAAGAGAGCAAACAGGTAAGAAATGTCTCTTTAAATCGCCATGTAGAAAGTGGAATTATTGTTAATGTTTGCAGAGGCTTTTATGCCAATCCAAGAGCGCGCAGTAAACCCAATTTTGCTTTACCAAAACTTGCGTATATTTTGCGTCCGCGAGAAGTATTTTATTTAAGCTATGAAGCGGCTTTAAGCGACTATGGAATTATTTCACAAATGCCAAATCGCTTAACATTTGCAACTACAGGCAGAACAGGGGAATATGATACACCGTATGGAATTTTAGAGTTTACACATTCAAACAGAGATGCCACAACTTTTTTGAAGGACTGCACATACTATGAAGATTACGGCGTATATTACGCCAATCCGCGTAAAGCCGTAAGAGATGCCGTGCGGGCAAATAGAAATGTAGGATTAATTGATTTTGATGAACTTAAAGAGATGGAAAAGGAGACTAAAAATGAACTTGCTTCTTGATACCGCAGAAAAACATTCAAATGGTAATGAACTCGTAAAAACAACTATTATAAAGGAACTTTTACATTACGATATTTTGGACGCCCTAAACAAGTCGGATATAAGCCAAGAGCTTGTGTTTCAGGCGGAACATGTTTAAGACTTTGCTACGATACTGTGAGATATTCCGAAGATTTGGATTTTTGTCTGAAAAACAAGGGAGATTTTTCAAAAGGATTTATGAGTGAATTTGATAGAATTTTTATCTAAACTATTAAGCGCAAATATGGATTTGAAACAGAAGTTGAATATAAAGAGAAAACACAAGATACGAAAGATGATAGAAACGTTGGTGTTGAAAAATGGATAGCAAACATACTTATTAAAAACAAGTCTGCCAAACAGCTAAAAATCAATATAAAAATCGCGAATATTCCAAGCCATGATAATGAAATCAGCTTAGTTAAAAATAGATATTATGTTTCCGCCGCATCTATCCTTGTACAATCAGAGAGTTTCAAGAGATTTTTTTGGATAAAGTCATCGCTCTTGCTGTAAGAGGTTTTTTCAAAGCAAGAAATTATTGTGATATATATTATCTTAAAAATATACACATAAAGCCTGACATATCTTTAGTTGCTAAAAAGATTGATGATTACACAATAGATGACTTTGACAAAAAGTTAGATGCCGTAACATCGTCTCTTTTTAATGAAAATTACGAACTCTTTACGCAAGGTTTCAGAACCGAAATGAAAAGATTTTTGGCGGACGAAGTATATGCATACGCTCAAAAGCAAGATTTTATAGATAGCGTGTTTAAAACTATACAAAACAGCGTTGAAAACTTGTATGAACAGTCTGAAACTCAGATACATACAATTTAGAAAACATAGATAGGGTGAAAAATGAAAAAGGCAGATGATAATATCTTGCAAAAGTAAGTCATAAACCGACACAAAAGTTGCATTAAAATCGGTTAAATTCTTCTGTGCTACATTCAAAGTTCAGCCTTCTCCAACACAAGCGCCGTTCAAAAGAAGATTTCACAACCAGCCGCTTGTAAAATCAAGAAAAGTTTTAAGAGGAAATATCAATATGAATATATACGAATACATCTGTTCCGT
>JAISNG010000147.1 GCA_031276365.1 Campylobacteraceae bacterium
AACTTCTCTACGACTGTTGCTACTCTCTCATTTCCTTTTGCATAATTTATCACTATATTTGCCAAAGGACCTACTTGCATAGGTTTGCCGTCGTATCGCGGAGCCTTTATCCATGAATATTTGCCGCTCTCGTCAATAACTTTGGTATTAGCTGATTTGTTATTGCCGTCTATCGTTTGGGCATCTTTAAAGCCTGTGTATTTTGGATTGGTTTTACCATCATACGGATGCAAAGGTTCATTATCTTCATACCATGCGCGTGTTGCCTCTTCGGTTATTTTGCTCTCATCAACTTCATATACTTTGCTGATATCGCCGTCTAATATGATACCGCTGTCAAACAGCCAGTCATTTGCGCCCGCGCCAAACTGAAACTCTTTGAATGTAAAGAGATTTGCAACGCCCATATCACCTGTTACGCTCTTTTCGCCCGCATATGCTTTACCAGCCATGACAAGGTCAGGATAATAAGCGCGGTTGATAAAATCGGCAATCTCCTGAAATTTGACAAGATATTCGCCAAGGCGCGCAGGGTCAAGCAAATCCATAACACATGTAACGCCGCCGACTGTAAGACTTTGAGGATGCGGCTGTTTTGAACCGAAAATCGCCATCATCTGCGCAACTGTTCTTTGGATTTTCAAACATTCAAGATAGTGTGAAAGAGCTATAAGATTTTGTTCAGGCGTCAAATGATAAGTTTTATGTCCCCAATAGCCATTATTAAATGGTCCCAAATGTCCCTTGCCAGCAAATGCCGCGACTTTGTCTTTTACGGCTTTTAAGTGGTCTGCACCCGTTGCAAGCGGAGTTTCGGCATATTTAAAAGCCTCGTCGCTTGCTTTTTTCGGGTCTGCACCAAGTGCTGAGACTATATCTACCCAATCAAGTCCATGAAGGTTGTAAAAATGAACAGGATGGTCATGCAAGAAAAGCGCATTATTCATGAGCGTTCTTGTCAAGACTGCGTTTAAAGGAGGCGTAATGCCAAGTGCATTTTCAACCGCCATGATTCCAGCCTTATAGTGTGAAAATGTACACACACCGCATATTCTTTGCGTAAAAAAGCCCGCATCACGCGGGTCTCTGCCTTTTAGTATCTGTTCAAGACCTCTCCAAAGCGTAGCGGAAGAGTAAGCCTCCGTAACGACATTATTATCATCAACAACTACTTCTACTCTTAAATGCCCCTCTATTCTGGTAATCGGATCTACTACTATTCTTTTACTCATTATCAACCCTTTTATTTATCTTTTCTAACTGCGCTGATAGCTGCGTGTGCCGCTATGCCGATTGCTGTTACGGTTAAAAGCGCAATGCCGATTTTATCTGCCGTACTATCGGCTGAAATTGAGCTGTACAACTTATCGGCAAGAGGCTCTTCAAACGTACCCATAGTATCCCAAAAATCAGGCTCAGAACAGCCGATGCATCCATGTCCTGCTTGAACAGGCCATGAAGTGTGCTGGTTAAATCTCTCACGCGAACAGTTATTGAACGTGTAAGGACCTTTGCAGCCGACTTTATATAAACAGTAGCCTTTTTTCGCTCCCTCATCACCAAAACTCTGTACAAATTCGCCTGCATCAAAGTGCCCGCGTCTTTCGCAAAGGTCATGGATTCTAATACCGTAAGCCCATTTCGGACGATTGTACGCGTCAAGCGCAGGAAGCGTACCGAAAAGTATATAGTGCAGAACGTTTCCGACGATATTTTTCTCGCTTGGAGGACAGCCTGGAACATTTATAACTGGTTTGTTTGTAATTTTGCTAAGCGGTTTCGCATTTGTAGGATTTGGTTTTGCAGCCTGAATACCGCCGAAACTTGAACATGTACCTATCGCAAATATCGCCGCAGCGCCTGCTGCCGCATCTCTTGCATGTTCTGCTCCCTTTTTGCCGTGTGGTCCGACAGTCAGATAAAACTCACTGCTTCCCGCAGGTATTCCACCCTCAACCATAAGAATATATTTGCCTTTATATTTTTTGATGGCGTCTTCGAGATTATACTCTGCCTGCCAGCCTGATGCCGCCATAATTGTCTCATGATACTCCAATGAAATATGGTCAAATATTAGATTGTCTATCGTAGGCGCATCGGTTCTTAGCAAACTTTCGCTGCATCCAGTACACTCTGCCATGTGAAGCCAAATAACAGGCAGTCTGTCCGTAAGTTCGGCAGCTTGCGCCATTAACGGCGTAAATGTAGCGGGTAGAGAAAACATGGCAGTCATACCTGCAGCCCACTTCATAAAATCGCGTCTGCTGATACCGCTTTCTTCCAGAAAGGCGCTTACGGATTTCTCCTCTTTCACCTTTGGAAATTCAGCCAAGACATTTAGTCTTTCGGCTATCTTGTCGTAGAGCTCTTGATGATTCATTTGCTACTCCTAATTTTTTGCTTCAAGAAGCTTGATTTGTAATATTTTTTTATCTTAATATATTATTTTATCTTGACATATTAAAGCCTGCTGTTTTGACATCCAAAGAGATAAAATATGTGTAAAAATGCAACATTTTAAAAGGATAAAATTTGTATGAATAAAAAAATTTCAGTAAAGAAAAATTTACTGAAAAAGTTACTATTTTATTGCTTTTATAGGAAGAAACCGCACTTTGCGAACCGCATAATTTTATTAAAATTTGGTAAAATATAATTTACTTTTTATGATAAAATTCCAATTTCCTTAAAATAATCCGCGATATTCTTCAATGAAAACTCCTTGTCGTACATGTAAATCTCCTGCCAAGTCTTACCTTTAATGCCTCCGTAACATGCAAGGTTTTCGTTGTTGAAAAGCCTGAGATTAAAATCCAGCGCGGCGCGAATCAAAACATAATATTGAAATATACTCAAACTGTCCGCCAAAAACAGGCTCTTCATGCAGTCGTTATAAACGTTCTCATCGTCTTTCCAGATACGTTTTGCAAAATCATGCTGAAATTCAATAGATTTTTTAGGATACAGCAGAAACTCTTTGATGCCTTTTTTAAAATTCTCTCTTGTCGGAACACTTTTTGTGCCTGTAAGAAAAAGATAGACGCATATCAAAAAAAGCTCTTCAACAAATATCACCTTTTTGCACAGCTCTTTTTTTGTCTCGTTTTCGGCGTCAATCTGCTCTCTTAGATACTCAATATGCTTTGTACGCCAATTTTTCTCATTGCCGTTAAGACATTTTTGCCATTCAATCAATGTTGGTCTTGGGATATTGAACCGCTCTAAAATAGGCTTGTAGCTGACTCGTTTCATAGCTGTTCCTTTGGCTTGGAGTAGAAAATTTTAGTAATTTTACCAAAAATATTTTTATTATAAGATTTTACGGATATGAATACACAAAATGAAACTGTTTTTATATCCAAAACCTTTTCGCAAAATCATCGTCAATATCAATAAGAGCGCGTTTTTTAAGTCTCTCCAACACATTTTTATCGCAGTTTACAACATTAGGCCATTCGCGTTCATATCCTTCAAGCACGCCCTTTTTCGTAGCGTCAATTCCGAAAAACTCATCTTCTATAAAAATATCGCGCTTTGCGTCAATATTATTTGTAACTTTCCAAATTAACATGTAAAGATTTTCTATATCGTCGCTCTCTGCATCCGTAAACACAAGTAATTTTGTATGTTTTCTGACGGGTCTTAGCATCCTAAAAACCTCTCTTACCGCTCTCTCTTTTTTTATGGATATAAAAGTTACGGGGGTTTTCGTATCGGTCATAAACTGCTTTATATCTTTTATCTCATGGCAAAGAATTGACATTTTGTCCAAAAGCTCTACATCGCCTAAAATCTCCTTTGTTTCCGTTTCTATTTCGCTGATAGTGCAGTCAAGCCCCAATTTACCGCCATAACACGCATTGGGCGAAGCGTGGTCAAGCGCATCGCAAATTCCTTCGCTGATTATGATGCTCTCTTTGTTTATCCTGTTGAGTATAAATCTTGAAATACTTTCGCGCTCATGTAACGGCGGTGCGTCCTCTCCGACAAATATGGCATGTTTGACAAAGCTCATCTGCCCTACGCCCCAAAAAGCATGCATAAATTGCTTTGCATGTCCAAAATAGCGCGTTTTCATCTTTGCAAGTATGAGATTGTGAAAAACGCCGTTTTCAGGCATATCATAATCTATAAGTTCTGGTGTTGTGGTTTTTAAAAGCGGTAAAAAGATGCGTGCTGTCGCCTGCCCCATATATTTATCCTCTATCGGCGGCTTGCCCACAACAGTAGCGTGATATATCGGCTCAAGCTTACTTGTAATGCATGTAACCTCCATAACAGGATACAACTCTTTTGGCGTATAAAATCCCGTATGATCTCCAAACGGTCCCTCAAGTTCAAGATTTTGCGGATTTACCCACCCTTCAAGAACCAAATCTGCATCGTCAGGAACGTATATAGGATTTGTCAATGACTTGATGAGTTTTGCCTTTTTGTTGCGTATAAAGCCATAAAGCAGCAATTCAAAAAAACCATACGGCATCGGAGTTTGAGCACACCAGATATAAAGAGGATCTCCGCCTATGGCTATGGAAATCGGCATTTTTTTATTTTCTTTTTTGTACTCGTTAAAAAAATGCATACCGTCTTTATGTATCTGCCAATGCACGCCAAGATGATTTTTGTCATATACTTGCATTCTATACATGCCGAGATTTTGCAATTTACCATCAAGGCTTTGCGTATAAACCTGCCCCATGGTTATGAAAGCTCCGCCGTCATCAGGCCACGTAGTAAGAATGGGAATATTGAAAAGATTTACCTTATCGCCCTGTTTTACAAACTCTTGACATATTCCCTTGCCGCCGACACGTTTGGGCGGGATATTTTTCAAAGAGAGCAGTTTGGTAAAAAACTCCGCCTTGCCCCTAAATCCAGCTTCTATGCGAAGTTTCATTAACTCATCTATCTCTTTTGAAATCTCCTGCGGGTCCTTGCCGAAAATCAGCTTCAACGCCTCTTTGGAGCTAAATATATTCATTAAAACAGGTATATGAAACTCTTTGCCGAGCCGCTTGCTCACGGGCTTCAAAAAGAGCAGCGCCTTTGAATCCTCTTTTTTGGCTTCTATGAAAGCTATGTGCGGTATCTCCAAATCAATATCAACGCTCTCGTTTATAATTTTCAAAAGATTGTGCTGCCTGAGTAACTCTATAATATTGTCCACCATCTGCCTCCAATCAAAAAATCACTTCGTTTGCCATCTTTTCGGCTCTATCCAAAATCTCTCTTGCACCCTTTGCTATTATCATATCAGCCAGCTCTTTGCCAACATTTTTGTAATTCTCTCTATCTGTTTCAATTTCCGCGTGCAAAAGCTCCTTGCCGTTTGGCAGTCCCACTACAGCCTTTATATACAAATTGCTCCCGTTTATCTTGGCATTAACGCCTATTGGAACTTGGCAGCCGCCCTCAAGCCTTGCTACAAAATCCCTCTCAACTCTTGTTTCAATGTTGCATTCATCATCGTTTAAAAAATCAATTATCTGCAAAATTTCGGTATCATCAACCGCTTCTACTCCCAAGGCCGCCTGTCCCATAGCTGGAATCATGAAGTCCGTATCTATCGGTGAAAAGTATCTTATCTCGCTTTGAAGCTCAAGTCTTTTTACGCCGGCTGCCGCTAAAATAATAGCGTCAAATTCACCTCTTTTTAATTTTTCAATCCTTGTATTTATGTTTCCGCGCAAGTTTTTTATTGTTAAATCCGAACGCTTTGATAAAATCTGCATTCTGCGCCTAAGGCTTGTGGTGCCGACGACCGCGCCGTTTGGAAGTGCGTCTATATTTTCATATTTTTGTGAAAGCACCGCGTCTCTTACGTCTTCCCTTTTTGTTATTGCACCAAGTTTTAACCCTTTTGGAAATACAACAGGAACATCTTTGAGGCTATGGACGGCTATATGCGCTTTGCCTTTTAACATAGCATCTTCAAGCTCTTTTGTGAAAAGTCCTTTGCCGCCGATTTTTGCCAGCGGTGTGTCCAGTATCTTATCCCCTTTAGTTTTCATCACATTCAGTTTTACATTTAAATCAGGATAGGTTTTTTCCAATTTTGATTTTATATATTCGGACTGCCAAAGAGCCAATCTGCTGCCCCTTGTGGCTATTATCAACTCTTTCATCTTCTGTCCTCTTTTTCCTCAACAATCTCAACGTCTATTATATCATCGTCATCACGTGAATCTTTGCCGCCTATGAGCAAAACAGCTGAAAAAACAAGCAAAACTGCCCCCGTAATATCGCCGAAAAATCCGGGCAGTATTAACAAAAAAGCCCCTAAAATCCGTATGGTGGAAGCCAAAGATAAGGTAGAGAGTGGAATTCTTTTTTGTACGATTTTATCAAAACTCTCTTTCAGCGTAAATGGGGTATTAAAAAATATCACAAACCCAAAAACTGCACTTAAGACTATCTCCAAAAAAGTGTAAAAAACTCCAACAGCAGAAGCTAAAGGCACCGTAACCATAATTTCAACAAACAGATAAGTCAGCAAAAGTATGAGTTTCACTTAAAAAACCTCTTTAAGTCTATCGTGAATTTCGTCTATATTTACAAACTCCCTTTTGCCTAAAGCCCGTGAAACAAGCTCCACTTTGCCCTCGTCAAACTCCTTACCGACGATAAGCGCATATGGGAAGCCTATCAATTCAAAATCATTCATCTTAAAGCCAAATCTCTCGTTTCTATCATCCAAAATCACCTCTTTTTTTTGTGCTTTCAAATCTTCGTAAAGCTTTACCGCAAACTCCTTTTGGATTTCGTTTTTTACATTTGAGATGATTATATCCAATATATAAGGTGCGCTCTGCTTATTCCAGATACACCCTTTTTCATCATGGTTTGCCTCAATCATAACAGCTACAAGGCGGCTCACGCCGATACCATAACATCCCATGAAAAATGGCTGCGATTTTCCGTTTTGGTCTAAAAATGCAGCATTCATGGCTGATGAGTATTTCTGTCCAAGCTGAAATATATGCCCAACCTCTATTCCCTTTACAAGCGATAGTTTTCCGCCGCAGCAAGGACATAAATCGCCCTCGTTCACAGCCGCCAAATCCGCGTATCGTTCACTCTTAAAATTAAACATAGAGACGCCTACGTAATGATAATTTTGCTCATTCGCGCCACAGATGAGATTTTTCTCCTCTTTTAGTTCATTATCTATGAAAAATTGGACATTTTCAAGCCCGATAGGACCGCAAAATCCCACGACAATTCCAGCATTTTTCAAATCTTCGGCATTAGCCTCCACAAGCTCCAAGGCATTTGCGGCATTTTTGGCTTTTATCTCCTGCAATTCATCACTGCCGCGTACAAAAAAGACGACGATTTGGGTCTTGTCTTTATAGATAGCTTTTTTGATTACGGCTTTTACCGTATAAAATGCGCTCACTTTGAAAAAATCGCTCAAATTTTCTATTGAGCCCTCGTTAAGCGGCGTGTAAAATTTTGCAAAATCAGCTTTTGGCGGCGTTTCGGTTGTAGTTTTTTTAGCTCTTTTTGCCGCTTCAACATTTGCTGCATATTCGCATCTATCGCATATCAATATATCATCTTCGCCATTTTGCGCCAATACCATAAACTCTTTGCTTCCGTTTCCGCCTATCGCTCCGCTGTCAGCCGCAACCGCGCGAAAATCAAGCCCAAGACGCGTAAATATTTTCGCGTAAGTCCTCTCCATGAGGTCAAATTCGCGTTTCAAGTCCTCTACGGATGCGTGAAAACTGTAGCCGTCTTTCATAATAAATTCGCGCCCTCTTAAAAGTCCGAAACGCGGACGCGCTTCATCTCTAAATTTCGTATTGATTTGATACAAATGCAGCGGAAGCTGTTTATAGCTATTTATCCTGTTTCTCACTATATCTACCACAACCTCTTCATGTGTAGGTCCCAAAATAAACTCATTATCCTTTCTATCTTTAAAGCGCAAAAGCTCCTTACCATATGCATCGTATCTGCCGCTTTGACGCCAAAGTTCCGAAGGATTCACAACGCCCATACTTATCTCCTGCGCGCCGGCATTGTCCATCTCTTCTTTTATTATGTTTCGTATCTTTTCAAGCACTATTTTACCAAGCGGTAAAAAATTATAAAGCCCGCTTCCTGTTTGGCTTATAAATCCTCCGCGTATGAGGAAAATATGGCTTGGAAGCAGAGCGTCTTTGGGCGCATCTTTTGTTGTAGGCGCAAAAAGTTTGGAAAATCTCATTCATCTATCTCCGAATTTTCAAATTTAATTGTCTGCATATCTTTTATTCGTTCATCTTCAATGTCAAAAAAGTATTGAAGCGAGCGTATAATTTTATCAGACTCGTCAATCT
>JAISNG010000008.1 GCA_031276365.1 Campylobacteraceae bacterium
GAGTTTGTTGTTTTTGTTTGTTTGCGATGAAGATTTTCGTGAATCTCTGAAACAACTTCTTTTTCCGTCATTCCTACAGCGAACAAACTGCGTCCCTACGTCATTTCATAGAGGCAAGAGAAACATATTTTAGCGTCATACATGTTTTTCTATAGTTCCTTACATGACAAGAGAAACGCATATTATAAAATCTAAAATCACTAACATAAAACCACCAACTCTGTCATACCCGCGCGAACGATACAATGCCTCAGTTGTCTTAGAGGAATGTGGGTATCTTTCTCCGTCATTCCTGTAATGAGCAGATTATATTTTACATCATTAGCGTACTTATGCATGTCCATTTCTATTCCGTCATTCCCGCGCAAACGATACGACATCAGTCGTCATCATGAGGAATGCGGTATCTTTTTCTGTCATTTCTATAACGAGCAGATTATGTTTTTGCATCATTAGCGTACTCATGCATGTCCATTTCTATTCCGTCATTCCCGCGTAGGCGGGAATCCAAAAAAAGAACTTCTTCAAACACCAATAATGTATTCATAAATAGAAAATAACATTTTACTGCTTGTTTTTTTATGTTCTTTCATGATTTCATTTTTTTATGTAATGAAATATGGATGCCTGCTTTCCCTCACGATATGCGCTCACTTATCATTCGCTCGCAAGGAATGACGGAATAGGATATTTGTTTGTCGTTTGATTGCGGGAATGACCAACGATTAATTTTGTCTATTTAAACAAAACACTTCCAAGCCTTATGATATTTGCGCCGCATTTTATCGCAAGTTCAAAATCTCCGCTCATGCCCATAGAGCAGTATTTTGCGCCAAGAGACATGACGCGCTCATAAATCTCTCTTGTTGTCTCAAAACTCTTTTGTATCACGCTGATATCTTCCGTATGCGCGCCGATACTCATAACGCCTTTCAAGTTCAGTTTCGGACAGTTTTTAAGTATCTCTTCGTAAGTTTTAAGAGCAGATTCGGGCAAAACTCCAGCTTTTGTATCCTCTCTTGCGCTGTTTATCTGAAGCAAAACATCAAGTCTTCTCTCTTTCACACGCTTGTTTATCTCCAGAGCCAGCTCAAGACTGTCACATGAATGAATAAGCGCGGGATTTAACTCAATCAGCCGATTTATCTTATTTGTCTGTAAGCGTCCTATAAAGTGCCACTCTATAGAAAGTGTGTATAATTCTTTACATTTTTCATCTAAAGACTGTATTTTGTTTTCGCCAAATGCCGTACAGCCGAGTTTGTAAAGTTCGGCGATTTGGGTGGAAGTTACCATTTTGCTTACGGCTATAAGCTTTATATTTTCATGGAAAGGCGAGTTTTGTTCGGCATTTTTAATGCGCCGTAATACCTTATGCACTCTTTCGTGATAATCCATTAGTTGCCTGCCAGCAGTCTTGCTATATCGTTGTAAACGGTAAAAAGTATGAGCGAGAGCAGAAATATCCAGCCCGCAACCGTCATATAATAGAATACTTTTTCATTTGGCGCGCGTCTAAATATCATCTCATAAAAATTAAACATAATATGCCCGCCGTCAAGCGCAGGAATCGGCAAGAGATTAACTATGCCGAGATTGACCGATATGATGGCTATCAAAAATAAAAATGACGCAAAAGATGTTTTGGCGGCGGCTGAACTTACATCTACTATGCCGATAATGCCTGTGAGATTTTTGGGCGAAACTTCGCCTGATACGAGCTTTTCAATGCTTTTAAAGGTAAGCGTTGAAGCAAATACAAACTCGCTCCAAGCGTATTTGACGCCGTTTAGACCTTTATAGTATCCATGTAAGAGCGCTCCTGAAGGGCTTATGCCTATAAGTCTTACCTTTATTGATTCTTGAAATATATTTTGTTCATCGGCTATCGTCGGCGTGAGATGAAAGCTTAAAAGCTGTCCGTCTCTTAACACCGTCAAATTCACTTCGCCCGAACTATCGTTGATGATATCTCTGATATCATGCCAGATATTTACCTCTTTGCCATTGATGGTTTTTATCGTATCGTTTACCTGAAGTCCTGCTTTGTAAGCTGCCGAATTTTCCGAAAAACTGCCGATTTGCGGGGCTAATGGCGAGATTAGCGAACCAATCCAAATATATAAAAGAAACGCCAAAATGAAATTTGCAAACGGTCCTGCAAAGAGTATGATGATTCTCTGCCATGGAGCTTTTGTGTCGTAACTGTCAAAATCATCACTTCGTTCGTTTGGATTAAAGTCGTTTTGTCCCTTCATCTGCACATATCCGCCAAGAGGTATTGCGCTTATGCAATACTCAGTGCCGCCCAAGACTTTTTTAAAGAGTTTCCTGCCAAATCCGATGCTGAAAACTTCAACCTTTACCTTAAAAGCGCGCGCGGCAACAAAATGTCCAAGCTCATGAAAAAATATTAAAAACGATAATGCAATGATAGAATAGATGATTCCGCTCATTTTTTAATGCTTTTTGTGTAATTAAGTGTGTATATAAAACCAGAATAAAGTGTCAGCGCCAAAGCTATCCAGAGGAGAATATCTCCAAGCAGCCGCCAATTCATTATCAAAAATCCTATCGCTATCATTTGAAATACAGTCTTGACTTTACCTGACATAGATGCTGCTATCTCTTTGCCCTCGCTCGCCGCCGCAACACGAAGACCAGTTATGAAAAATTCACGAAGCAGTATGATATAAATAATCCATGCATTTGCGCGCGATATCAGCATAAGTCCCAAAAATGCCGCTAACATGAGCATTTTGTCCGCTAACGGGTCAAGTACGCCGCCGATAGTTGTTTTTTGATTCCATGCTCTTGCGATATACCCGTCAAAAAAGTCCGTAGCTGACGCAAATATAAACAAAAACACAGCCGCAAAATCTATCCATGAATGATGAATACCTTCAAATACAGGATTGTTTCTGTCTATCAAGAGCCAAAACATTACAGGTGCGATTAGTATTCTTAAAAAGGCAAGAATATTCGGGAGGTTCAGCCTCATTTAAAAGTCGTTCCTCCATCTACAATAAATATGTGTCCCGTTACCCACGAGGCTTTGTCTGAACACAAAAATAAGCACGCGCCCGCCATATCTTCAGGCTGCCCCATGCGTCCTAATGGCGAACGTTTTGCCGTTTCATCGCGCACCTCTTCATAATTTACAAAAGCTTTCAGGGCGTCTGTGTCTATGGGTCCGCCGCTTACGGCGTTTACCCTGATATTTTTTTCGCCGAGTTCTATTGCCGCATATCTTACCATTGTTTCAACGGCGGCTTTGCTTGTACCATGTCCCGCGTAATTGTCCATATAGACACGATTGCCTGTAGATGATATGGAGATGATACTGCCGCCGCCTGTTTTTTCCATTCTTTTGGCGGCCTCCTGTGCGCCGACAACAAAGGCGTTCACTGTTGCGGTGAAAATGTTGTTGATGCCTTTAGGCTTTAGCTTCATAAATTTTGTGTATCCGCCCACAACTGCACGTCCTGAAATTATCGCGCTTGAGATGAAAAAATCTATTTTGTCAAAATCTTTGTCTATTTCTAAAAAAAGCTCTTTGTATTTTTCAGGCTCTAAAATATTAAAAGGATATGCTCTTGCCTTTATGTTGTATTTGGCTTCAAGTTCGGCTACCTGCGCTGCGGCTAACTCAGCGTTTGAGTTGTATGTAAATGCCACATTTACGCCATGCGCGGCAAATTCATCAACGATAGCTTTGCCTATTCCGCGCGTTCCGCCGCTTATGACTAAAGTTTTTCCTTTCATTAAAATCCTTTTATTGTGTATTTTTGCATAGTTTTTTCTATAAATTTAAGATGTTCATCACTTGGAGCTACAAGCGGCAGGCGGTATTCCAAACTCTCAAGTAATCCCGCAATGTACATGGCGGCTTTTATCGGTATCGGATTGCTTTCGCAAAAAAGCGCTTTATTTATAGCGTAAAGTTCGTCATTTATCGCCTTTGCTCCCAAATAGTCCGAATTTAAAGCTTTGTGCGTCAAATCCGCTATCTTGTCGGGCAGTAGATTTGCCGTAACAGAAATCACGCCTTTGCCGCCGTTTGATAAAATAGGATAATTTATCGCATCCTCTCCGCTTATAAGATAGAGTTTTGGCTCATGTGCAAGCAAATCCACACATTTATCTATGGAGCCGCTCGCTTCCTTTACGCCGAAAATATTTCGGCAGTCATTAAAGAGTCTTATGACGGTATTTGTCTGAATATCACAGCCTGTGCGTCCGGGAACATTATATAAAAGTACAGGTATATTTATGGAGTTTGCTATTGTTTTATAGTGTTGATAAAGCCCCTCTTGCGTTGGTTTATTGTAGTATGGAGTTACGGAGAGTATGGCATCGGCTCCATGAGATTGCGCAAATTTTGCCAAATCCACAGCTTCATGCGTTGCATTGCTTCCTGCTCCTGCCATAACTTTAACGTGTGTGTCTTTACATACGCTGACCGCTATCTCGATGCATCGTTTATGCTCTTCATGATTTAGAGTTGCGCTCTCGCCCGTCGTTCCTACAGCTACTATAACATCTGTACCGTTTTTTATCTGACGGCGGATAAGTTTTTCATACTGAAGTTCATCTATAGCACCGTTTTTGAACGGCGTAATAAGTGCGGTCATCGCACCTTGCAGAAATTCGCTCATGTTATTGTTCCTTTCTTAAGATAATTGTTGTTGATATCTTGTCTTTAAAGTACTTGTTAGCGGCGTTTTTCATGGTATTTACGTCAAGTGCATAAATCTTCTCTTCGTATTTAAAAAGCGGCTCCAAAGAGCCCCGTGTGAGAAAACTTCCGAAAAGATTTGCCACATTGCTTGAATTTTCAAGGGCAAATATAAAATCCGCCTTTGTATTTGTTTTAATTTTGCGTAATTCTTTTTCGCTGATATCTCCATTTTTTATCTTGTCTATAATAGCCAAAATCTCCTTTTCAACTTTTTCTGCTTTCACGCCTTCGTTGCAGACGGCTATAAAGATAAAGAGATTTGGGTCTTTTGTATCCATGTTGTAGGCATAAACTTGATTGACAACTCTTTTTTGATTGACCAGCGTCTCATACAATCTGCTGCTTTTCCCTGCGCTCAAAAGCTGGCTTAGAGCGCTTAGAGCTATCTGGTCGTCATGGTCGTATGATGGTATTTTGTAAGCTATGGCAAGCATTTCCGTTTCGCTATCTTTGTGTATATATACTCTTCTTGCGCCGTCTTGTTCAGGTTCAACCTGATATTTTTTCGGAATTACACTCTCTCTTTTTATCTTTCCGAAATACTTTTGAGCTTCGTCAAAAACAACTTTCGGTTCAATATCGCCCGCTACGATGATTATTGCGTTTGAGGGCTGATAATAAGCGCTGTGAAATGCCCTTATATCGTCTATCGTCCAGTTTTCTATATCATCTTTAAAGCCTATCGGCGTCCAATGATACGGGTGATAGATAAACGCACTGTTGAACAGTCTAAAGTACAAATAGCCCATAGGAGAGTTGTCCGTACGCCATTTGCGCTCCTCCATGACTACATTGCGTTCAGGCTGAAACTCTTCATCTTTAAGTGCGAGATTTGACATAAGTTCACTGAAAAGCTCAAGTGATTTTGATATGTTTTTACTGCTGCTTTTTATAAAATAGTGCGTAGCGTCAAAGCCTGTATTTGCGTTTGTAATGCCGCCGAAACCTTTGATTATTTCGTCAAATTCGCCTGCTTTGAGGTTTTTTGTGGATTTGAAATTGAGATGTTCAAGCATGTGAGCTATTCCGCTTTTGCCCATTATCTCATCGCCGCTCCCGACTTTGTAAAAAATATCTGTAGTTATAACCCCGCTTCCCGCGTTCATCGGTATGACAAATACCTGAAGTCCGTTTGAGAGCGTTTGGTTTTCATATTTTGGCAAAGAACCAGCCATTAAAACTCCTGAAATTAAAGATATAATCAAAAATAATCGTTTCAACTTCTATTTGCTCCTATAACATCGCTTATAGTATGAAATCCGTCTCTATCCATGAGCTCCAAAATCCCATTATTGATATTGTGCGCTATTTTGGGACCCTCATATATAAAACTTGTGTAGATTTGCACAAGAGACGCGCCGATTTTGAGTCGTTTGTATGCCTCTTTCGCGGTTGATATGCCGCCTGCGCTGATTAAAACCGCAGTTTTGAAAAACTCTTTTGCTATTGCCTCAAAAATCTTAAAACTCTTTTCGCGCAAAACTTCGCCGCTTATGCCGCCAAAATCTTTAGGATTTTTGACTAATGAATAGTCTATCGTTGTATTTGTCGCTATGATGCCGCCCGCGCCGCTTTCAATCGCAGCCGAACATAACGAAACGGCGTTTTTTGGCGTCATGTCGGGCGCAATTTTCAGCAAAATCGGTTTATTTGTCAAAGGAACACAAGTACTGAAAAGCTCTTTTATAAAACTCTCGTTTTGCAAATCTCTTAGATTGGGCGTATTGGGCGATGAGATATTGATAACCAGATAATCGCATACATTTGAGAGAGTTTTTGTAAGATGTACATAGTCATCTATGGCATTTTCTTGCGGAGTTGTTTTGTTTTTGCCGATATTTGCGCCAAGCGGTATTGCAAATGGATATAGCGCACCCGCTCTTTTAGCTACTTTTACACTGCCGTCGTTATTGAAACCCATAGCATTTTGAAGCGATTTTTCGGCTATATGGCGAAACAGGCGCGGTTTTGCATTGCCGTTTTGAGGTTTGGGCGTAACTGTGCCGTACTCTATATGACCAAATCCAAGCGCACATAAAGCCCTTATCATGATGGCATTTTTATCAAAACCAGCCGCGATGCCGACGGGATTTGAAAAATTCACTCCAAAAATATCCTGACAAAGCCGCTCATTTGTTACGACATATCTTGAAGCTACAGGATTTAGCAACGGCGGAAGGAGATTTCCAAGCCGCATGCCAAACTCCGCCAGCAAGTGCGCCTTTTCTGGGTCTAATTTGAACAATATTTTTTTAAGGTCTTGATAGTTCATCATATAAGTAACATATCCATTTTATTTTTGGTTTTGATTATAACCAAATAATAGTTAAAAAAGACATTGGCGGTTTTAATCATCTATTTTTTCCCATTTTGTGCCATTAATGCCGTCCATGAGAGATATTCCCATTTTGCCAAGCTCTTCTCTTATGGCATCCGCTCTTTTAAAATCCTTTTTGGCTCTTGACTCCAAACGCTCTTTTATCAAAGCCTCTATGCGAGCTTTCTTATCCTCGCTTATGCCAAGCTGAAAATACTCCAAAGCCTCTTTTTCGCCGACGCCAAGAAGTGAATTTATCAACTCTATATTTGCGCAAATCCGCGCTTTTTGGCTCTCATCTTTGGCGTTTTTGTCCAGAATATCATTTGCATTTGCTACCATTGCGTCTATCACGCTTAAAGCTTTTGAGATATTAAGGTCGTCTGCCAAAGCCTGCAGTAAAGCCTCTTTAAACTCATTGTCTGCGGGCGATTTTTGCGTTCCCTCAACTCTTTTTTTCAGTCTGTATATCTTATCAAGCCTTTTTTTGCTCTGCAAAAGGTCTGTTTCGTTGAAATTGATATTTGCCCGATAATGCGTTGAGAGCAGATAAAAACGCACTATCTCGCCGTCATAAACGTTTAAGACATCTTTTAGAAAAAAGCTGTTTCCAAGCGATTTGCTCATCTTTTCGCCGTTTACGGTTACAAAACCGTTGTGCATCCAGTATTTGGCAATCTCCTGCGAACTCTCTTTTCTTGTCTGCGCCGCTTCATTTTCATGATGCGGAAACAACAAATCCGCACCTCCGCCGTGTATATCTATCTGATAATCCCCCTCTTTGTCTGCCAAATGCTCTTTTATCATCGCAGAGCACTCTATATGCCAGCCTGGTCTGCCCTCGCCAAACGGTGCTGGATATGAGACTTCGCCATTTTTAGCAAATTTCCATAAAGCAAAATCTTTGATATTTTTCTTCTCTTCATCCTCTTCCACGCGCGAAAGCATATCGCTTTCGTCTATGTGTCTATGCGAAATGCAAAGATATCTGTCATCTTTTGAAGTATGAAAATAGACGCCGCTTGAAGTTATATAAGCATACTCTTTGTTCAAAAGATTTTGCGTAAAATCTATAATTGTCCTTAAAGATTCCGTTGCTTTGGGCTCTATATCGGCATCACGCACGCCAATAGCCCTCATGTCATCTTTGTAGCGTTCGGTATAAAAAGAGGTTATCTCCTCAAGAGATTTACCGCTTTCATTCATCTTTTTGATTATCTTGTCGTCAATATCGGTAAAATTTTTCGCAAAAGTTACGCTGTATCCCAAATGTGTCAATACGCGGCGAAGCAGGTCAAATGCCAAAGCGCTTCTTGCATGCCCCAAATGTGCATCATCATACACAGTAGGTCCGCAGACATATATAAGCGCTCTATCTTTTTTTATAGGTTCAAACGCCACTTTTGCCTTTTTTGCCGAATCATAAATATACATTGAAAATTTCCATTAAAGATATAAGCACAATGGCTTCGACAATCAGTGCGGCTATAAGCAGAACTGATTTTAAAGATTTAATTATACCAAAAAACGTTTTTACTCCAAATGCTCTAATCGTAAGAATAAATAAAAAAAGCCCGCCTATGGAGTTTGCCAAAGCCAAGCCAACCACTCCCATAGGATACACAAGTATAAAAGAAAAGATTATGCCGCCGCCAAGAGCTATCGCCGAGATAAGCGCCGCCTCCTTTTGTTTTTGATGAGCAAACAGCCATAACGAAAATATACGCGACAAGCCAAAAGGGACAAGCCCGATAAAATACATGGATAAAACTTGCGTGCACTTGATGGTATCTTGCGCGTCAAATTGTCCTCTTTCAAACAGCAGTTTGACGATTGGTTTTGATAGTATGATACCGCCAAGAGCAGAGGCGCAAAGCAAAAATGCCAATATCCAAAAGCCTTTTGAAAGCAGTTTGACAGCTTCGTCTTTCTCTTCTCTTTTGATAAGTATAGAGATACGCGGAAATATGCCGATAGAAAGCGCGATGGCGAAAAGCGCTAACGGTAGTTGAAATATCCTGTTGGCATAAAAAAGATAGCTGATACTTCCAGCCGCCAAGAAACTCGCCAGCCAAGTGTCCACAAAAGCCGATAATTGAACCGTACTGCCGCCTAATACGGAGTGAAAAAAGTTTTTGTAAAAGTCTTTGCGCTCAAGTTCGCTTTGTTTGTGTTTTTTTCTATATTTTACAGCATTGATTAAAAGTGAAAAAATTCTTGTTCTATAGAGTGCATACAGGTGAAGCAAAAGTTGCAAAATGCCGCCTATGACAACGCCGAAACTTAGATAATATACCGTATTTTGCGGCGCGGAACCGTCGCTTAAAAGCAGAGCTGTTATCATGGATATATTCAAAAGCGAAGTGGAAAATGCTGTTATGGCAAATCGTCCGCGGTACTGCAAAAGAGAGGCTATAAACGTTACAATATAGATTAGTATAAGATAAAAAAAGTTGATACTCACCAGCGGTGCGGTATCTGATATCGTTTTATCGTCAAAACCATAAGCGAAGATTTTTGTTACAAACGGACTGAACATCACGACAAGCGCTGTCAAAAAAGCTATAAAAATAAAAAATCTCACAAATACGCCGACGGCAAAGACGCCTTTTTGGCGGGATTTGGTAAAGGCAGGTAAAAAAGCCTGCGTAAACGCGCCCTCAGCAAAGATTCGGCGGAAAAGATTCGGCAGTTTAAATGCCACCATGAACATATCGCTGTAGATATTTGCTCCCAAAATATTAGCTGTCAAAAGGTCGCGTATGAAGCCGAATATACGCGATACGAGAATCCCGCTGCTGTTGGTAAAGAAGTTCTTTATAATCATACTCTGACTTGTATTTGAACGTTAAATTGTTTCGTTAGTATATCAAAAGTAGGTTAAATCAATCATATTTAATCCAAATTTATAAAAAATATTGTAAAATCATATTTTTCTTAATTCAATAAAAAACAATGGAACAGCCTTTGAAATTTATTAATGCTATTACTTTTGGCAGTAAAAAAAGTTTTAACTATAACAGCGCGAATTATTTTACCGCTTCGCATCTGAAAAGCGGCGAAAGCATAAGTGCGCTTCAGGTTGAGATTAAAAAAACGACTCATAAAACCTCCCGCATAAATGCAGAATGTGCAGATATACACACTCATCAAGGCGTTATTGAAGGCGGTGATATAACGATAAAATACCTTAAAGGCGGTAAAATATCGGCAAACATTGTTGGTGTTGATTTTGCGGAAGAGGGCGTTGTAGAGGCAAATTATGTACATATTAAAAAACTTGGCTCTGAAAATACGCTTGTCGGCACGGATATTATAGAGATAGATGCGATAGAGGGTTCGCAAAACAGTATAACGCTAAAACCGCTTTTTGATATGGAAAAGTACAATGTCGTATCTGCTCTTTATGAAAAGATAATGTTTTACAAAAAAGAGCTTGAAAAGACGCAAAAGATGGCGCTTATAAAGCATTTGGAGATAGAAAACAGGTTTTTGGAGGCGCAAGAGAGCCGTGCAAAGATCAAATCCATAAGAGCCAAAAGAGAGATTCCTGAGAGCAGATTGCTGATGATTGTAAAAGAGTTTGACATGTTAAGCAGAAGCTATCAGCAACTGATAAATGTAATTGACGGTCTGAAAACGCATATAGATATTGCTGTTGCGGAGTTTAAGTCGTATATGGAGGAGGGAGGATTTGTATATCCGCAAAGAGTTATTTGCAACAGTACATGGAAGAGCGGCAATAAAATCACATTTTCTCTGCCCAAATGCGACCTCACATATCATCCGTTAAATGACGAAAATGCCTCTGAAATATATTTATGGTATAATTGCGGACTTTCGCTTGATGCAAACGGCGAATTTGAAATAAAAACCAATTAAAAAGAGCAATTATGATAGCAGCTATAGAAGGGCGCGTAGTCAAAAAAGATGCGGCATTTATCTACCTTAAAACGCTTGGCGGCATAACGTATAAAGTGGCTGTTTCACTGTATTGCGCCGCGGCTATATGGCAAGATATTATAGAGTTGAACATTACGCAGATTATAAGAGACGATGCAAATCTGCTGTTTGGTTTTCTAAATAAAGACGAGCAGAGAATGTTTGAACAGCTTATAAAACTAAACGGCATAGGTGCGTCAACAGCTCTTGCCGTCTGCTCTACTCTTACGCCTGAAGAGTTTGCAAAAGCTCTTGCTTCGTCTGATGCCAATACATTTGTAAAAGTGCCTGGTATCGGGCTTAAAAGCGCAAAGAGGATTTTGGTGGAACTTGGCGAATTTATCCTTGAAAGCAGACTTAATGCTTCAAGTCAGAGCCAGATGGAAGCTAAACTTGCTTTGGAAACACTTGGATTTAAGAGCGACAAGATAAAAGCAGTTTTGTTTACATGCAAAAGCGCAGACACTCAAGGGCTTATTAAAGAGGCTCTTTCTAAACTTCAATAATCATAAGGATTGCGATGAGATTGGCTATAGTTTTCGGCGGAGAGAGTTTTGAACATGAGATAAGTATCGTAAGCGCGATAGCCCTTAAAAAGGTGATATTTTGCGAGCTTATTTATATATTTTGCGATAAAAACAGAGATTTTTATCTGATAAACGCCGATAAGATTAACTCAAAACGTTTTAGCAGCGGCGAATATTTAAACGACGCAAAACTTACACTTAAACAGGGTGGATTTTACCTAAAAAGGCTTTTCAAGGATGATAAAGTGAAGTTTGACGCCGCCATCAATATCATACATGGAGCCGACGGCGAAGACGGTAAAATCGCCGCGCTTTTTGATTTTTTCGGTATTGCCTATATCGGTCCTGGTATTGAAGCCAGCGTTGTGAGTTATAATAAATTTTTTACAAAGCTTTATGCCAAATCTTTGGGCATAAAGACGCTTGATTATGAAGTTGTGAGCAAAGACAAAAGAGAAGTTTCCCTGCCGCTTCCTGTTATTATAAAACCACTTAGGCTTGGAAGTTCTATCGGCGTAAGCGTCGTGAAAGAGCAAAATGAGCTTGAATATGCACTTGACGTGGCTTTTGAGTTTGATGATGAAGCGCTTGTAGAGCCGTTTGTAGAGAATGTAGCCGAATACAACATAGCAGGCTGCAAAATAGACGGTGTTATGCGTTACTCTATTATAGAAGAGCCGCAAAAAGAGCTTTTTTTGGATTTTAATAAAAAATATCTTGACTTTTCAAGGACGGCGAAAATTTATGAGGCGAGGCTTACGGAGCTGCGAAACGAAGAGATAAGGAAAAATTTCAAACTCATCTACGAGCCGCTTTTTGAAGGAGCAGTCATAAGATGCGACTTTTTCGTCATAAGAAACAGAGTTTATCTGAATGAAATCAACCCAAATCCAGGCTCTTTGGCAAACTATCTTTTTGAAGAGTTCAGCGCTATTGTTCAGGATTTGGCGCACTCGCTTCCAAATCGCAAAAAAATTGCCGTTGAGTATAAATACATTAACTCTATCCAATCAGCCAAAGGTAAAGCATAATTTCAAAAAAATCGTGTAAAATTTTACATAATATTTTACATAAAAGAGGTTTTTATGGCTGCTTTTTACGACAAAGACGAGATATTTACGGCAACAGAGTTTGCGAGGGATTTCAGCTCTATTTTAAAAAAGGTAAATTCGCATGAGATTGAACGTGCGGTTGTCGTTAAAAATAGCCATTTCAGGGCTGTGTTGGTTGATTTTAAAGAGTACGAAAAACTAAAAGATGCTCTCGGCGTTTTGGAAAAAATCTATATGAAAAACAGAAACAGAGCCTAAAATGGCACTAAAAAAGGTCAATTTTAAAAATTCCGCGCTTGATGTTTCATATATACTTTTAAATCAAAATCAGGAAAAAACTATCCTTTTTTTGCATGGATGGGGCGCAAATAAAGAGTTGATGAAAAACGCTTTTGGAAATTTTTTCAAAGATTATTGTCATATTTACGTTGATTTTCCTGGTTTTGGAGGTTCGTCTATCAATGAAGCGGTGAATTCTTACGATACAAAAGAGATAACGGAGGAGTTTTTGCGCTCTATCAACAAAACCCCGCAAATCATTATCGGACACTCTTT
>JAISNG010000028.1 GCA_031276365.1 Campylobacteraceae bacterium
GCTTGTGTTGGAGAAGGCTGTCTATATGATAAATTGACTGATAAGCAAATTGATTTTTAGTGTGTTGAATAATATAAATCTTAAGAAACATATGGTGGTCAGAGACGGAATTGAACCGCAAGTGAGCATATACGTGAGAAGATAAAGAGTTTTTAACAAAACTATATTTGCAAGGCAAACTGAAATTATTTCTTTTCTATATATTCACATGATTTTGTAATAAAAGCAGATATATATACACTCTTTGTTATTCCATACAACAAACGTACCTTTTCTACCATGCCTCGAAAGCAGCCGATTGCTTCAGGTTAAGATAGAAGACAAGTAAACATACCTCTTCCATCATATCTTCGAAACGATAAATAAAAACCAAATTTTATCATACCCGCATCCTCCTACGTCATACCCGTGAAAACGGGTATCCAAAAAAGTTTACAGTTAAATAAAAGTGTTCATAAGAGAGATTAGATTTTTAAGTTTGTTTTTTACATGTTATGAAATATGTATTCCCGCTTTCTTTCACGACATACATTCGCTTGCGTTCTGTTGTAGGAATGACAATCCGCTTTATTGTGTTTGCAAATTAGGATTTATTTGTCAAGTATCTTTCTACAATGAACATAACTTTATATTTGCTAAGCTTTTTGATGTTTACTGATAATATTTGTAGCTGCTTACAAATCATCTTTGACACTTTCATCTGTTTTAGCTGTTCTTTTTCTGCTTTGGAGAGGTACTCAGGAAAAAATATTTGTATATAGTTTTATGGTCATATTGTTCAGATTTTATAATATTGAAGAGTTTAAATTTATGTAAGTAAAATTTTATTATATAATAAAAGTTACAAAACTAAACAGAAACATTATGAGTGTGAGAATAGTACAAATAATAATAAAAATTAAATCGTCTGCATAGAATATATTTTTTGGTACAAAAAGTAACTTTACATAGTCAAAAGTAGTATTACCATAAGGGTAGAGCATGTTATCTGCAATATTTGAAACAACAAGCCAAAACAACGAAATAAAAAATATTGAAACATTTACAGTAACAATCCAAAATCCAATCCTTGCCTACAACGGCGTAATCGCAACAGATTTAAGCTTTGTCTGTGCTTTTTATTTAATGTTTACTTCAGGTATTGGCAGGCGGCTTTCGTAAAAACGGTACTTTTTGTTTTGCAGTTTTATCAAAATTCCCTTGTTTGAAAGTTGTCTGAAAAGTTTTATGATGGTTGGTTTGCTTACGTCTATTCTATCCATAATATCCGAGTATGAATAGTTCAAAATACCATTTTCGTCAAGATTTTTAATGATAAATCGGATAATATCCACCTGTTTGCTGTCCGTTACGGCTGATATCGTTTTGATGATATTATAAGAGCGCTCTATCTCTTTTTGCTGGATTTTCGGCAGTATCACATCATGTAGAGAATCTAAAAGCTCCCTGATATTTATCGGCTTGACAATGTAGTTTTCAACTTTTAGCTTTATCGCGTCCACAAGATACTCAGTATCTGTAAATGCGGTTGTCAGTATAGATGGAATATGTATATCAATCTCCTCTTTAAGCCTTTTTAGAAACTCTATGCCTGTTTCATTTTTCAGTAAAATATCAGAAACTATTACGTCAATATTTTTGTTTTTGATTATCTCATACGCATCTTTTGTATTTTGCACGGCATAAACATTTTTTACAAAATCCTCCAAAATCACGCTCGTGTGTTTTAAAAGGTCTATCTCGTCTTCTATGTACAAGATATTGCATTCGGATAAAATAGTGTAATCCCGTTTACTCATGTTCGTCCTTTAAAAGAGGAAGTTTTACCGTAAAAAGCGCGCAATGATACAGCTCTTTGCCGCCGAAATTGTACTTTATATTCTCGCACTCAATACTTCCTTGCATGTGCTCTTCTATAATCTGTTTTGACATATAAAGTCCTATACCCGTTCCCAGACTTTTATGTTTTGTCGTAAAATACGGGTCAAATATTCGGTATATTATATCATTATCTATGCCGCCGCCGTTGTCAATAGCTTTAATTATCGCATGAGTTTTGTCGGACTCTACTGATATGAGTATTTTGCGCTTTATATGTTTTTCGCAAAGAGCGTCTTTTGCGTTGTTTATGAGATTTAGGAGTACATGTATAAGTTCGTTTTTGAAGCCGTATATGGATATATCTTCAAATTCGTTTATGCTCAAATCTATCCTTGCTTTCTCAAACGGATATTTGCTCAAATCCACAGATTTATTTATCGCTTCTTTCAGACCAAACTTTTTTTTACTTTTGTTCGGATTGAAAAACGTACGAAAATCATCAAGCGTATCTGACATGTTTTGCGCAAGAGTTTTTGCGTCCTGCACTCTTGAGGTTACAAACTCATCGTCAAGCTTGTTTGCGCGGTATTTTATCTCAAAACTCTGTATTATCATGCTTATCGCGCCCAAAGGCTGTCTCCATTGATGCGCTATATTTTGAAGCATTTCGCCAAGACTCGCAAGTTTTGAATGCTGAAACAAAATCCTGTCCTTGCTGCGGTTTAACTCAACCTCTTCCTTGATGCGCATTTCAAGCGAATTGTTCAAATCCTCAAGTTCTTTCGTCTTTTTTTTGACGTCAAATTCAAGATAATTATGCAGTTCGCGGATATTTTTCAAAATAAAATACGTTGCATAAGAACTTGCGACAAATACGCATGCGACAAGAAGCAGCAAAAGCACGATACTTTTTGTAAAAGCGCTGTTTGTGTTTATTTTTTCTATCTCCGCCTCTTTTAGATGAAAATCAACAAGCTGCGAAATGAGGCTTGAGAGATTGTGAAAATCATATTTTGAACCAAGGGAGTGTGCATTTTTTATCTCTTTGACGGCGCTGTCTATCTGTAGTTCTATATTATCGCTGCTTTTCAGCACAAACTTCCTGCCGTCATAAATCATAAAAAACCGCAGCCATCGGTTTGCAAAATTGGCGGGAAATGAAGCCTCTTTTATCTGTGCGTTTTTCACTTCATACCAAAGTGTATTGATTTCATTGTAGGCGTTTGAGAGTTTGACGCTGTCTTTTTGCTTTATTGCCGAAAAAACATCGTTAATATAAAGAGTGTTAATTTTTTCCAACTTTTGGATATTTGCAATACGGTTTTCGTAGAGCATCTCATGGTCGTATTTTAGGGCAAAAAGCGAGATAAATGTCAAAAAACAGATACACGCCATGCCAAAAGCAAGTACAAAAAGTATAAGTCTTGTACGGTTTAAAAAAGATACGTTATTTAAAAATTTATCAAATATAGCAACAATGTTCTTCACAACAAATCCTTAACTTCACTGTTGAATTAAAACCTATATTGTACACAATAAAAATTACAAAATGCAAATTATGTGTTTTTTTTGTATAATTTGCCATTCAAAAAAGGAGTGAAGTATGGAAGAATTGACACAAGAGGAGATAACGCGTTACAGCCGTCATATTATTTTGCCGAATGTCGGCATGGATGGACAAAAACGGCTGAAAAATGCGCGTGTTTTGATAGTCGGCGGCGGGGCTTTGGGTTCTTCTTCGGCTTTATATCTTGCAGCGGCAGGTGTGGGAAATATCGGCATAGTTGATTTTGACAGAGTGGATGTTACAAATTTGCAAAGGCAGATTATCCACACTAACGATAATGTAGGAAAACTCAAAACGCAGTCCGCCAAAGAAGGCATTGCACGGCTCAATCCGCTCGTAAACGTAACGGTTTTTAATACGAAATTGACAAGCGATAACGCGCTTGATATTATAAAAGATTTTTATATTGTGGTTGATTGTACGGACAACTTTCCAGCGCGCTATCTGATAAATGATGCATGCGTGCTTTTGGACAAGCCGCTTGTTTACGGCTCAATCTTTCGTTTTGACGCGTACTCAAGCGTTTTTTGGGCTAAAAAAGGAGCCTGCTACCGCTGTCTTTTTCCGTCTCCTCCGCCTCCAGAACTTACTCCAAGCTGCGGCGAGGGCGGCGTATTTGGTGTATTGCCTGGAATCATAGGCTCTATTCAGGCAAATGAAGTGATAAAGCTGATTTTGGGTTCAAACGATACGCTTGTTGGAAGATTGCTTATCTTGGACGCATGGAAGATGAGATTTACACAGATAAAAGTGCAAAAAGATGAAAATTGTCCTCTTTGCGGCAAAAATCCGACTATTAAAAAACTTATCGATTATGAAGATTTTTGCGCTGTGAAAATACCTGAAAACGGCGGATTTGAGAATATCGGCGCGCGCGCCTTAAAGAAGAAAATTGACAAAGGCGAAAAAATCAATATAATTGACGTGCGCGAAGTGTTTGAGTTTGAGATGGGACACATCAAAGGTTCAATCAATATCCCATTAAACTCTCTCATAAGCCGTATGAGCGAGATAGACGAGAGCAAAGAGAGCGTTTTGCTTTGTAAAAGCGGGGTTAGAAGTGTGTATGCCGCGCACTCTCTTATAAAAGAGGGATTTAAGGGTAAAATCCTGAACCTTCAAGACGGCATTATAGAGTGGGCTTTGAAAATAGATAAAAGTTTGGCGGAGTATTAAAACATTTAAGGAGCAGACATTGGAAAAGAGTATAGAGGCAAAATTAAACGCTCTTGCGCTTTTGATTGGGCAGAGTTATGAAAAACACAAGCACACAAGCCATCTTGACTGTGAAAATCTTGACTGTGAAAATCTACCCGAACATGAGGAGATAATAGATATAGTTTTGCATCTTCGCGAGCTGCTTTTTCCAGGATATTTTGATAGAAAAAAAAACTGTGTCAAGACGATAGATTTGATGATAAGCGAGCATATTGCATATATCTATGAGCGGCTTTACAAACAGATATACAAGTCGTTTATGCTGCAAGATAACATATCGCAAAAAGAGAAAATCATACAAAGAGCGCAGGAGAAGAGCTGTATTTTTTTGGAGAGGATTCCGAATTTAAGAGATATGCTATCTATGGATGTGCAGGCGGCTTATGACGGAGACCCTGCGGCGTCAAGTATTGATGAGGTTATCCTTTCATATCCTGGAGTATTTGCGATAACCGTTCATAGAATCGCCCATGAACTTTATATGCTTGATATTCCGCTGATACCGCGCATTATGAGCGAGTACGCGCATACTTTAACAGGCATAGACATACACCCTGGAGCTAAAATCGGCAAATATTTTTTTATAGACCACGGAACGGGCATAGTCATAGGCGAAACCACAGTGATAGGAGATTTTGTAAAGATTTATCAGGGAGTAACGCTTGGCGCTCTCTCATTAAAGGCGGGACAGCGTTTAAGAGGCACAAAAAGACATCCTACACTTGAAGATAATGTGATAGTTTATGCAGGAGCTTCCATACTTGGCGGTGAAACCGTTATTGGCGAAGGCGTTGTGATAGGCAGTAACGTTTTTATTACGCGTTCTGTTACAGGCAGGACAAATATAAGCTTGAAAAAACAGGATTTAATATATACCGACAAGGCGTCCAAACGTTCTAAAAAAAGCGATGACGACAGCATGATGATTGACTGGGTGATATAAACGATAACTGCCAAAATGTGATATCGGCTGATATATTTATACTCCTCTTTAGCATAATTATCTTATAATAAAAGATGTTTTTCAAATTTTTTACAAAGAAAAAAGATGAGGTTTTGACATGGCGTCAAGCCGAGGAGAGGGCGGCGCGGTTTTTGGAAAAGGCTGGTCTTAAGATTGTAGCGCGTAACTATCATTCGCGTTTTGGCGAGATAGATATTGTCGCCGAAGATGAGAATGTTTTGCATTTTGTGGAAGTAAAGGCAACATCGGGTGATTATGACCCGCTGGAGCGTATTACCGCTCTTAAAATGCAAAAGATAATAAAAACCATAGAGTATTATATTTTGAAAGAGGGTATCCGAAAGGAGTATCAAATAGATGCGCTTATCGTTACAAACGGCAGCGTTGAGTGGGTGCGGAATGTTTTTTGACAGCTGATTTCGTGAGAATGTGTCTATTTTAAGCTTTTTAGGGTAAAATTTGTCTTATTTAAAATTTCAAGGAGATAAAAATGAGTAAATATATTGAATTAAAAACTTCTGATTTTGACAGCGTAGTTAAGGGTCAGGGTGTTGCTTTGGTGGATTTTTGGGCTCCATGGTGCGGACCATGCAGAATGCTTGCACCTGTGATTGAGGAGCTTGCAAATGACTTTGAAGGCAAAGCCAAAATTTGCAAGGTAAACACAGACGAAGAGCAAGACCTTGCTGCAAATTACGGCATTCGCTCTATTCCAACCATACTGTTTTTCAAAAATGGCGAATTGGTTGACCAAAATATCGGTGCGGCGTCAAAAAGCGTTCTTGCCGATAAGTTAAAAACGCTTTTATAAGTTTTTACTATGAGTGGAATATTGGATTTAGTCATCGTAGGAGGAGGACCTGCAGGTTTAACTGCAGGTTTGTATGCTTCACGCGGCGGCTTGAAAAATGTTGTGATGTTTGAAAAGTCTGTTTTTGGCGGACAGATAACGAAAAGCAGTGAGATAGAAAATTATCCAGGTGTTGTTGAAGTGGTAAGCGGCTTGGAGCTTATGGAGAAGTGGCCTGAGCAGGCGGCGAGATTTGGCGTCAAGCAGGAGTTTGCGGGTGTTAAACGCGTAAGCAAAGCCGAAGATAATTTTTTTGACATTACGCTTGAAGATGATACGCATTTAAAAGCAAAAAGCGTTATTATCTGTACAGGCAGTAATCCCAAAAAATCAGGCGTTGACGGCGAAGACGAATTTTACGGCAAAGGCGTTAGTTTTTGTGCCACATGCGACGGATTTTTTTATAGAAATAAAGAAGTAGCTGTGCTTGGCGGAGGAGATGCCGCGCTTGAAGAGGCTCTTTTTTTGACGAATATCTGCCAAAAAGTCTATCTTGTTCACAGGCGCGACGAATTTAGAGCGAGCCCAGCAACAGTACAAAGAGTGAAAAAAAATGCAAAAATAGAGCTTGTATTAAATTCTACCGTCAAAAAAATATATGGAGATACAAGCGGAGTTAACGGAGTTATTGTTGCTGATAAAGAAGGCAATGAGAGAGATTTGAAAGTGCCGGGAGTTTTTGTATTTGTGGGAATGAAAGTAAATAACGAAGTTCTTTTGCAGGAAAACGGAAGTTTTTTGTGCGAGATGAGCAAGGGCGGCGAAGCGGTCGTGGATTTGAATATGAGAACTTCGGTAAAAGGTCTTTTTGCCGCGGGCGATATTCGTATAAATGCCGCAAAACAGGTAGTTTGTGCGGCAGCAGACGGAGCTGTGGCAGCGATTGGCGCGATAGGATATTTAGAGAGTTTGCATGAGTAAAAATTTGCAAATAGGCGTATATGGTTCTACGGGCAGAGTCGGCAGAGTTTTGATAGAAAATCTGCAAAACGACAAAGAGGCGCGTATAGCCTGTTTGCATGCGATAGATGAGTTTAGTTTCGCGCCGCCAAAAGATACGCAAAAGACAAATTCGCTTGAAACGCTTTTTAGCGCAAGCGATGTGGTGATTGATTTTACCGCTCCGCTTGGCACACAAACTCTACTCCAATACGCGCTCACAAATCCCAAACCATTAGTCATAGGTACCACTGGATTAAATAGTGAACAGCTTGCTTTATTGAAGCAAGCGGCACAAAAAATGCCCATTTTATACTCTACAAATATGTCTTTAGGTGTGGCGGTTTTAAACTGTTTGGTGGCGCTTGCTTCGGAAAAATTGAGAAATTTTGACATTGAAATAACAGAACAGCACCACCGTTTTAAAAAAGATGCGCCGAGCGGCACAGCTTTGACTTTGGGCGAACATGCCGCAAAGGCAAGAGGACTTGAACTTGACAAAATCAGAGTAAGCGGCAGAGACGGTATCATTGGACAAAGAAGCAAAGACGAGATAGCTGTGATGGCTTTGCGCGGCGGAGATATCGTTGGCAGGCATACAGTGGGATTTTATAACGACGGAGAGTTTATAGAATTAAATCACACCGCTACAAGCAGAGATACATTTGCCAAAGGAGCTATCCATGCGGCAAAGTGGATAGTAAATCAGCCAAAGGGGCAATACACCATCAGTGATTGTTTGGGACTTTAAGGATAAAACATGTGTGCGATAGTTGGCGTCATTAACTCAAAAGAGGCGGCAAAAATATCATATTATGCTCTTTTTGCAATGCAGCACAGAGGACAGGAAGCGACTGGAATAAGCGCGTGCGACAATGATAAAATCAAAACCATCAAAGATAGAGGTTTGGTTACAAAAGTCTTCAATGAAATCTCTTTTGAGATATTGAAAGGCTCTTTGGCAGTGGGACACAACAGATACTCCACGGCTGGAAACGACTCCATTTTGGATGCACAGCCCGTTTATGCCAAATACAGCCTCGGAGAAATCTCCATCGTCCACAATGGCAATTTGATAAACAAAAACGAAGTACGAGCTAAACTTATCGAGGATGGAGCGATATTTCAGACATCTATGGATACGGAAAATGTTGTTCACCTCATAGCGCGCAGTAAAAAAGAGCATTTGAAAGATAGAATCATAGAAGCTTTGCAAGTCATCAAAGGCGCTTACTGTTTTATCATTTTAAGCCGCCACAAAATGTTTGTCATTAGAGATAGATACGGCGTGCGCCCGCTCTCTATCGGCAGACTGAAAGACGGCGGATATATCGCGGCAAGCGAAACATGCGCTTTTGATTTGGTCGGCGCGGAGTTTATAAGAGATGTAAATCCTGGAGAGATGCTGATATTTGAGAGAGAGAAAGACGAATATTTAAGCGAACAGTTATTTGACATAGACCCTAGAATCTGCGCTTTTGAATATATCTACTTTGCAAGACCCGACAGTGTTATAGAGGGTAAAAATGTCTATCAGATACGAAAAAAAATGGGCGAAGCTTTGGCTGAAGAGTGGAGTGTGCCAAATGCCGATTATATTATCCCCGTACCTGACAGCGGCGTTGCTGCCGCACTTGGATATGCAGCAAAAAGCGGCATTCCGTTTGAAAACGGCATCGTTAGGAATCACTATGTTGGACGAACATTTATAGAACCAACACAAGAGTTAAGAAGCCAAAAGGTCAAACTTAAACTCTCGCCGATAGCTGCTCTTTTAGACGGCAAAAAGATAGTCGTGATAGACGACAGCATTGTGCGCGGTACTACATCAAAGCAGATAGTCTCCATCTTAAAGCACGCTGGAGCAAAAGAGGTGCATATGAGGATAGCGTCGCCTGCTATAAAACATCCATGTCGTTATGGAATCGATACGCCAAGCTATCAGGAGTTAATAAGCGCAAATTTGAGTGAAGATGAAGTCAGGGATTATATCGGCGCGGATTCTCTTAAATTTTTATCTATAGACTCTTTGGTAAAAAGTATCGGCGATGAGCGTAAATATTCGTTGGTAAGCTTTGACGGTAACTACTTTATCCAATAGCAAAACCATTCTCACTATCGGGCGCTATTTCAGAAAAAAATTCGGCGTAAAAGTATATAAAACACCTATCTCCATAATGGGTTTTACATGCCCAAATATCGACGGC
>JAISNG010000030.1 GCA_031276365.1 Campylobacteraceae bacterium
TGCCCGTGTGATTGTTGTAATAAATAGCACGCGGAAACTGCTCTTTGATTTTTTTGAGTTTCTCTAAAATAACCTCATAACTGTCGCTTGTCAAAAGCGTTATTTTCTCTGCTCTTTTAAAATTCGCAGCTTCGAGCGGCAGATGTACCATGTAAAATTCGCATTTTTGCGCCAGCTCTTCCGAAAACGGCGCTTCTATCTTCGGCGGCAAAAATGACGGCGTAACATGAAGCGGTATGGACAAAATCTTCTCCGCCTGCTTTGGAAACGCAACATCGTCTATAATGATAACAAGTTTTGGTTTTGTCTCTATTTTCGGCGGAACAATCGGCGGGATATCTACATGTGATGCGTTTTCATCTGGCAAAAGCGTGGTATTTGGCGGCGATATCGTTTGATTGGACGATATATTGACATGAATAACGTCTGAGGGCTTTTGCATCATATGCAGCATTGCCGCGATAATGCTTATCAGAGCCAATATAACAACTGCCGCGCCGATAATATAAAAATTTGTTGTTTTGGATTTTTTAGTTTTTCTTCTGCGTTTTTGTGTATTTTTTCTTGGGGTTCGTATCAAGAGTATCCTTGGAAGCAGGCAAATCCGCACAAAAATATACGGATTTACCCGAAAAATATTTAGTTTTTGTCTTTATTGATGATTTTGCCTGCGCTTATCCACGGCATCATAGCGCGAAGTTTTCTGCCTGTTTGTTCAAGAAGTGAGTTTTCGGTTCTTGCGCGTTCGGCATTCATTCTTGTGTATCCTGCTTTGCGCTCAAGTATGAAATCTTTCGCAAATACTCCGTTTTGAATCTCTTTTAGTATCTCTTTCATCGCTTTTTTGGACTCATCTCCGACAACTCTTGGTCCGCTCACATAATCGCCGTATTCTGCGGTATTTGAGATAGAATATCTCATGTCGCCGATGCCGCCTTGATACATCAAATCAACAATCAACTTGAGTTCATGCAAACACTCAAAATACGCCATCTCTGGCTCATATCCCGCTTCTACTAAAGTTTCAAATCCTGCTTGAACCAATGAAGTTACGCCGCCGCATAAAACAGCCTGCTCACCAAAAAGGTCGGTTTCCGTTTCGTCTTTAAATGTTGTTTCTATGATTCCAGTTCGTCCTCCGCCGATAGCCGAAGCATAACTTAGCGCGATGGCTTTTGCATTTTTGCTCGCATCCTGCTCAACTGCTATCAAGTCAGGTATGCCTCCGCCGTTTTTAAACTCGTTTCTTACGGTATGACCTGGAGCTTTTGGAGCTATCATAATAACATCTATATCTTTCTTAGGGACGATTTGACCAAAATGTATGTTAAATCCGTGGCCAAACGCTATAGCCGCACCAGATTTTAGATTTGGTTCTATTTCGGCCTTGTAAACGTCTGCTTGTAATTCGTCGGGAAGAAGTATCATAACAACATCTGCACTCTTTACGGCATCAGCCACGCTTAATACTTCAAAACCCTTCTCTTCAGCTTTTTTCCATGAATTTCCGCCCTTTTTCAAGCCAACAACGACATTTACGCCGCTGTCTCTCAAGTTTTCTGCATGAGCGTGTCCTTGACTTCCAAAGCCTATCATTGCAACTTTTTTCTTTTGGATAATACTCAAATCGCAATCTTTATCATAATAAACGTTAACTGCCATTTTAAGTCCTTTTTTAATAAATTTTAAGGGATATTTTACTCATATTTGACTTAGCAGATACTTTGAAAAGCAATCCGTAAAGGTTTTATAGGTACAATACAATCCACTTTTACTTGCAAAAGGTCTGTTTTGAGCAATACAAAATCATTTCTGCTGTCGCTTATCGATGGAGTTGATAGAATCGAAGATACTCAAAAGAGCCTTGCAGACGAAATGGTGCGTAAAAATATCATCAAGTTGCATAACAACCTTTATAAGCTAAATTCCGAATACCTCATCGGCAAATTGGACATCTCCTCAAGCGGCACAGGTTATCTGGAGATTTTGGGATATGAAAAGCACAAAGATATGCTCATAGAACCAAAAGATTTGATGGGTGCGGGCAAGGGCGATTTGGTCGTAGCAAAGCGGCTTTTTACACACTCCAAAAGACAAAAAGCAAAAGTCGTATTGATAGCGCAGAAAGGCTTTTTGACATATGTCGGCATCACCAAAACCATCAACGGCAAAGTTGTTGTGCAAAATATCAAAACCGCTCTTCCTATAACTGCCGCCGCCACGCAAAAATCACTCAAACAGCTGCCGCAGGATACGCTTTTAAAAATAGAGAGCGCCACGGGAATCATCAGAGATGTTTTGGGAGTTTTGAGCGATGCTTCTGTAGATGAGAAAATCTCTTTGGCGCTTTATGATAAAGAGGAATTTTTCAGCGTACAAAGCGAAAATGAGGCGGCAAGCCATGGGGACTTTGTGAATAAATCATTTTATCCTGACAGGGTTGATTTGAGCGAATTTGCCTTTTGTACGATTGACCCAAATGATGCAAAAGACTTTGACGATGCGATATATTTTGATGAGAAAAATCTCACCATATATGTAGCCATAGCCGATGTTGGCGAATATGTATATCCTTTTGGTTTTATAGACAAAGAGGCGAAAAAACGAGGATTTTCTATCTATTTTCCGCACAAATCCATCCCGATGCTGCCAAGAGCCTTGAGCGAAAATATCTGTTCATTGAAACCAAATGAAGACAGGCTTGTTTTCGGCTTTAAGATAGCTTTGGACAAAACAACTCTGGAGCCAAAATCAGAAGAGCTTTTTGAGGGAATCATACACTCAAAAAGAAGATTTACATATGAGATTGCAGACATGCTTTTAAGCGGTGCGGAAAGCGCGAATGGGGTTGATAGTGAAATACTCTCATGGCTTAAACCGCTTTTTGCGCTTACTCAAAAAATCCGCAAAAAAAGGATAGAAAATGCCTTTTTGTTCCGCTCATCTGAAATTAGAATCACTCTTGATGAAAATCAAAATATCCTCACGGCAAAATCCGAAGAGGAGACGCCATCGCATACACTGATAGAGGAGTGTATGCTGTTGGCAAACAAAGCGGCGGCAAAACGTATAAATCACGGCATATTCAGAACACATGAGCAGCCCTCATATGAGAAGATAGAGAGACTGCTTGAGGATTTGCTGCTGGTAGGGATTGATGCCGATTTTTCGTCGGAACTTCCGACGCTTATCAGAAACATTCAAAAGCAAGCAGACGAGATAGGCATCAGGGCGGACGTGGACAAACTCATCATCAAAAGCCAAAAACAAGCCTGTTACACATCAGAAAACTGCGGACATTTCGGGCTTGGATTTAAACGCTATACTCATTTTACTTCGCCCATACGAAGATATTCAGACCTTGTGCTTCACCGCATTTTAAAATCACAGCTAAGAAAAGATGACAAATTATTAAATTATCAGCTTGAAAATATAGATACTCTTTGCGAAAGATTGAGCGAGCTGGAGCGCGAGAGCGACAAAGCAGCGTGGGACTTTGCAGATAGAAAATTTGCGCGCTGGGCAGCTTTAAATATCGGCAAAAGCTTTGCATGTAAGATAACGGACGCGGGCGCAAATCCGATAGCAGCGCTTGATGACGAACTGAAAGGCGCAAGGATATTTTTGGTTCACGGTGAGGATTTGGAACTGTTTGAAAGAGTAGAGGTGCGTATCGTCCAAAGCGACATTGCCTCCGCAAAAATAACGGGCAAAGTTATAAAAAGGCTTGATTGATGTATAAAAGAGATTTTGACTTTCTTTTGGCTTCCAAAAATATCCCGCGCTTTGTTGTGCTTTACGGCGCGTGCGAATATCAGTTGTCATATCTGGAAAAGATGATTTTGCAGTTGTGGCAGGGCGAGTCGTTGAAAATCTATTTTGACGAATACGACTTCAAAACGGCGCGTGCGCATTTGAGCCAATCTTCGCTTTTCGGCGATATAAATATTCTTTTGCTAAAACTTGAAAAATGCCCGCCAAAAAAAGAGATTGGCGAATTGATAGAACTTTGCAAAAAACAGGAAATTAACCGACTTTTGTTTATATATTACGGCGAAAATACGCAGACTTTTAAAGAATCTTTGCAGTTGTTCGGCAAAAATTTCGTGCGCGTTTTTAAGCCAAATCCAAACGAAGCCATAAAATTTTTAAGCGATGAGGCAAAAAAGATAAACCTGAACATAAGCGGTTTTGCCCTGCAAAATCTCTACTTAGTGCAAAACGAAAATCTTTCTTTAGCCGTCAGCGAACTTGCAAAACTATCGCTTTTAAATAAGGAAGTAACCATCGCCGATATAGACAATCTCGTCTTTGGCATGGGGAGCGTGGAGATTGAAACATTCATCATCAAGCTTTTAAGCGGTGAAAAAATCATAACGCTTTACAAAACGATAAGCGAGAGTGGAACAGTTGATGAGATAAGACTCATAAATGCAATACAATCGCATCTTTTTCAGCTATTTTTGTTTCATGCGTATATCAAGATAAACGGCTCTTTTAATGCAGAGGAGATTTTGGGACACAAACTGCCGCCGCAAATCGCCAAACAGCGTTCTGAAATGGCAATGCGCATAAAGCCGAAAAATTTTGCCAAACTTTTTAAGATTTTGGCAAATACCGAATTTGCCCTCAAAACAAACTCAAATTTAGACAAAGACAGCTACATGCTCTCAACGCTTTTGGAGATATTGGAGTATTTGAAAGAGTGATTTATTTTTTCATAAAGCAAGTTTATCCCTGCGCACTATACCGTCAGTGATGAAAACTATGCTTTAATTTTTCTCATAAAACAAGTTTATCTTCAAATATGAGTGTTATACACTAAACTTTCTTTATATTGATAAACTTATACTAAGGCTTGACAATAATACACTCAATGTTGTATAATTACAAGCAATTAACCTAAAAGAGTGCTAAAGTGAAGGCAATATCTAAGCAGGATTTGATTTTGGAGGCTATCATCAAGGCGTATTTGGAAGATCATCTGCCTATCGGTTCGGCAGAACTTCAAGCAAAAATGCCCATAGAGATATCAGCTTCTACTATCAGAACATATTTTAACCGTCTTTGCAATGAAGGCATTTTGATGCAGCTTCATATAAGCGGCGGCAGGATACCTACGATAAACGCCCTTAAAAAATATTGGACGCAAAGGCTAAAAACCGATACCGCGATAGCGCTCGGCACTCTTTCGCATGTAAGAAAAACCGTTATTGAATACGGACTCTACTGCGCCCTTGAGCTTCAAGACAATGAGGAGCTTAAAGAGGTTATAAATGTGGACGGACGCTTTTTACTGCTTGTATTTGACAGCGGCGAAGTTACTATCTCTTACAGTGCGGAAGCGGCGAAGTTTTTAAACGAGCTTTTGGGTTTTGGCATTTACGAATTGCGCGCTATCGCTTCAAAGGTCGGATTTAACGAGCTTTGTACAAAATTAGACAAAATGCTTGTCGGCAAAGTGCTTTTTCAAGAAGGCGAAGAGGTGCTTTACGAAATGGCAAGAGATAATGAAAACAGACCGTTTTACAGCTTTTTTAAAGACGCTAAAAGCATACTTGAGCTGAAAGATGGAATCTATTTTGAAGAGATAGTCCCGATGGGATATATGGCTTTAAAGCAAAAAGCAAAAATCGGTTCAAATGACGCCAAAGTATTATGTCTTGGCAGGTTAAATACCGATTTTGAAGGGTTTTTTAACGAAGCTAAAGAAAATTAACGGAGGAGATTGATGAGAGAAAAAAAGACAAAAAATGTAAAACCAGAAGAGCGGCAGACAGACGAAAACTGCAATCATGAGGTTTTAGAAGAAGATGTGCCGAGCGTGCCTGATATCGTAAAAGAGCTTGAAGAGAAACTAAAGTCTTGCGAAGAGAAATATATAAGAGCGCATGCGGACTTTGAAAATATCAAAAGACGCTATGAAAAAGAGAAATATCAAGCGATAGATTATGCGCACGAGCAGTTTGCAAGAGATTTACTGCCCGTGATAGACGCGCTTGAGATAGCTTACAAATCGGCAGATGAGACGGAGGCAGACGAAGTTGCTAAAAAGATAAGAGAGGGTATCGGCTTGACGCTTGAGCAGTTTAAAAAAGTGTTTGAAAAACATGGCATAAAAGAGACGCAAAGCGTCGGCAAATTTGACCCGAATGTCCACAACGCCGCGCTTCAAGTGGACGCTGAGGGTAAAGAGAGCGGAGAGATAGTGCAGACTTTCCAGAAAGGTTATACCATCAAAGGTAGAGTATTAAGAGCCGCAATGGTCAGCATTGCGCGTTAAAGTTTTAATTTGAAAAATTATTTAAAAGGATAAAAAATGGGAAAAGTAATCGGAATAGATTTAGGAACAACAAACTCTTGTGTATCGGTATATGAAAGAGGCGAAGCAAAAGTCATACCGAACAAAGAGGGCAAAAATACGACGCCTTCAGTCGTGGCATACACAGACAAAGGCGAGGTTTTGGTAGGAGATACGGCAAAAAGACAAGCTGTTACAAATCCGCAAAAAACGATATATTCAATCAAAAGAATTATGGGTCTTATGAGTAACGAAGACAAAGCCGCAGAGGCTAAAAAACGTCTTCCTTACAAAGTTGTGGATAGAAACGGCGCATGCGCGATAGAGATATCGGGTAAAGTTTACACTCCGCAGGAGATTAGCGCAAAAGTGTTGATGAAACTAAAAGAAGATGCGGAGAGTTTCTTGGGTGAAAGCGTAACGGACGCCGTTATCACTGTGCCTGCATACTTTAACGATGCGCAGAGAAAAGCGACAAAAGAGGCGGGAACTATCGCGGGATTGAATGTGCTTCGTATCATCAATGAACCAACATCGGCAGCTCTTGCTTACGGACTTGATAAAAAAGAAGCTGAAAAGATAATGGTTTATGACCTTGGCGGCGGAACATTTGACGTAACTGTGCTTGAGACAGGCGATAATGTCGTAGAGGTTTTGGCGACAGGCGGAAACGCATTTTTGGGCGGAGACGACTTTGACAACCGCTTGATAGATTGGCTTGTCAGCGAGTTCAAAAATGAAAACGGTATTGATTTGAAAAACGACGTCATGGCGCTTCAAAGACTAAAAGAGGCTGCCGAAAATGCCAAAAAAGAGCTTTCATCAGCCAATGAAACAGAGATAAATCTGCCGTTTATTACAGCGGACGCTTCGGGTCCTAAACACTTAGTTAAAAAACTTACGCGCGCAAAATTTGAATCCATGATAGAGGATTTGATAAACGAAACGGTAGGTAAAATCAAAGAAGTTATAAAAGATTCAGGCGTATCAAAGACAGATATAAAAGAGATAGTCATGGTCGGCGGTTCCACAAGAGTGCCGTTTGTGCAGGAGAAAGTCAAATCATTTTTCGGCAAAGAGCTGAACAAATCCGTAAATCCTGATGAAGTTGTGGCAATCGGCGCGGCTATTCAGGGCGGAGTTATAAAAGGAGACGTTAAAGACGTGCTGCTTTTGGACGTTACGCCGCTTAGCCTTGGTATAGAAACTCTTGGCGGAGTTATGACAAGACTTATAGATAAAGGTACGACTATTCCTGCTAAAAAAGCTCAAGTTTTCTCAACCGCAGAGGACAATCAGCCCGCAGTTACCATACATGTATTGCAAGGCGAGAGGGAATTTGCCAAAGATAACAAATCTTTAGGTCAGTTCAACCTTGAGGGCATTCCTGCCGCTCCGCGCGGAATC
>JAISNG010000070.1 GCA_031276365.1 Campylobacteraceae bacterium
TCCAAACAGTTAGAAAAATTAAACGAGCAAAGTAAAAAAACCGAAGATATAGAAAAACAAAAAGCGGCATTAAGTCAAAATCTCCAGCAAACAGAGAAGTTAGCAAAAGAGAGAGCTGAGCAGTTAGAACAACTCAAAAAGCAGTTGGAAGAGACCAAAAGACAAACGCTGGAAAAAGAAAAGCAAGCTAAAGAGTTAGAAGCAAAAAACAAAGAGCTTCAAGCAAAAGAGCAAAATGCTCTCGCAAACGGTGAGCTTGAGCAAGAAAACGAGCTTTTGCTTTCACAGCTTCATCAAGTTCAAGAGGAGCTGGAAAAATACTACCTTGAAAATCAAGAGTTAAAAAAAAACTCTAAATTGGCGGACGCACCAGCCAAACCCAAACTCTACGGAGCAAAAGAGAGAGTAAAAAACACTCTCCAATACCGCATCGGCAACACGATGATAGAGCATTGGCGAAGCGGTAAACTGACACTTTTATCCGCCGTCAAAAAAGTACAAAAAGAGTATGAAAGCAGACCAAAGACACAACTTCCGCCGCTTGAGGATTACGCAGACGCCGAAGAGGGTTACAAAGCCCAAAAACACCTCTCATACAGACTTGGCGTAACGTGGCTTAATCATAAAAATATTTTGACTCTGCCAAAGGCTATTTTGCAAGATGTGAGAGAGTTTAGGGAATATAGAGGATAAAAATTGAACTTAAAACTTGGCAATGAATACAGCAAACAAGGGTTATACGATAGAGCTATTAAAGAATATAGAAAAATTGATAAATTAAATCCACTATATAAACAAGCAGAATTCAATATACGATTGATAGAAAAAACAAAACATTATAGTATTGGACTGCCACAAGACACAATTGATACAAAAGCAACAATACCAATATCAAATATAGATAGTGATATTGACAAAAGTAAAATATTTGACTTTTTTAAATCCAAGTTGAGTGATATTTGCCCACTACTCACTATTGTGATACCATGTTTTAATGCGAGCAACTTTATAGAAAATACATTAAAAAACATTATTCTTGCTAAATCGATTCCATTGGAAATAATAGTCGTTGATGATGGCTCAACAGATAATACTCTGGAAATTTTGCAAAAATTTTCTAAAAAGTACTCAAACATTAAAGTTTTATCTCAAACAAATAGTGGTGCTGGAATCGCTAGAAATAAAGCAATAAAACAATGCAAAGGGCTATATACTTTTTTCTTAGATGCTGATGACGAGATAGATATTGCAGAACTTTCAAAGGCTATATTTTACGCTATGACGCACGGGTTGGATTTAGTGTTTTTACCATATCAAATTTTATATGTTGAGAAATCTAAAATAGACAGTATGTACCCAAATGATTGTGAAATTTTTAAAACCTCTCATAGCAAAACTTCTCAGGCTTTATTGCAGAATTCTGCAATGAATCTTACGGGATTCCCTTGGAATAGATTGATTTTAACAGAGCTTTTAAATAGGCATCAAATTAAATTTGGCGACACAGTGGTGCATAATGATATTTTATTTCATTGGCATAGTATATGCTCTTCCGAGCGATTAGGTTTTTGGTATGAAGTTGTATGCACTCATAAAAAATTTCAATCGGGAACATTGTCGTCTCTCAAAGATCATAATCGTTTGTCTGTATTTGATGCTATATTGCAAATATATGAAAAATTAAAAAATAATGTAATATTTCAACAAAACATAGATATGTATAATGATATTTCTGAAAAAATTATTCAATGGGATAGAAAAATTCTTTTACCTGAAATTATTGAAGAATTTGATTTGCGACACAAGAGCTACTTAGATAAAAAAAGCATGGAAAGCAATATAAAATATATTCAGCATAATAATGTGCAAAATAAAAATAAATTGGTTTCAGTCGTTACGGTTACCAGAAATATATTGGGTGAAGATAATATTAGTCGCAATCAAAATTTAAAATATTTTCAAAAAATGTTAAATTCTGTCATGCAACAATCATATGGACGCGATAATATAGAACATATAGTGATAGATGGAGCATCTACCGACGGAACAAAAGAGCTACTGGATTCTTATTTCAAGAGAGGAATTATTGATAAATTTATATCCGAGCCTGATAGCGGCATATACAATGCCATGAATAAAGGCGTAAAACATGCTATCGGTCAATATATTATTTTTTTAAATGCTCAAGATTATTTGGCTCACAATGCTATTGTATCACTGATAAGCCATATGAGAAAAACAGAATCATCATATTGTTTTGGCAATTCTATTACAGTTGATAACAATGATTTTCCAATAGGCAAGCACGACGGCGATATGAATAGAGTATTTTTTGGAATGCCTTACTGTCATCAAGCACTTATTTGCAATGCCGATATTTTTAAACAAGTTGCGTTTCCGGAAAATCTTAAAATAACAACATGGGGTTTTGCTTTGGCTTTATATTTGTCTGGTTTGAAATACTCCTATGTGCCTGATACAATAGCATTTTTTAGAAGTGGTGGTCTTTCTACATCTGAAAAAACCCGTCAAACATACTATGGAGAACTTAAACATTTAAGAATGTATATCGCATCTAAAATATTAAATATTTCTTATGAACTTTATGTTGATATGCGTTCTATGTCACAAGATTTACAATCTATTCCTTTTAGAAAAATTCAGTCTGCAATAGAAAAAATATCTGCTTTAAAAAAAACAAATAAAATAAGTGTAGATTTTTTAGCAAAATTTATATGTTTGTTTTATATGAAGCATATTGACTAATTTTTAGAGGTTTTTTATGGATATTTTTCGTTTTACAAAAGATTTGTGTGATAAAGAGCTTCTTGTTGATGTAGCGCCACTTGGCAAAGCTGCTCAAAGCTCACTATCCAAATGGTCAAAACCTGATGATGCTCAAAGAGCAGTCATTGATTTTGAGGGGGGGGGGGGTAAACTTTGCCTTTCACACGAATAAAGAACAAAACCCATGGTGGGAACTTACTCTCGACAAGCCAAGATATATTAGATACATCATCTTGCACAATAGAAAAGATACATGCAAAGAAAGAGCTAGAAAACTGAAAACAGAGGTTTTTTATAACAATGAATATCATGTGATATATGAAGGGGATTTGCTCTTTGATGCAGAACCAAGCGGAGTGCCTCTGATACTGCCGTACAAATATTCTGAAAAAATAGAAAAAATTAAAATAACACTGCAAAATGAGGAATCACTTCACTTGTCACACGTTAATGTTTTATCTATTGATAATTCAAAGAAGTATTTATGCGCTTTTGCTGACAGCGGATTGCCACATGTAATATCGCGTTTTAAGTTACAAGCTGACCAAATGAAATCATACAATAAAGTATTTTTTTATACAGAAGAAGAGTTAAATAGCGATTTTAGAACATATTTTAGCGACAAATTAAAAGTTAATCGTGGATTTGGGTATTGGGTATGGAAACCGCAAATAATATTACAGACATTAGAACAGCTAAATGAAGGAGAGATATTGCAATATATTGATGCTGGAAGCCATTTAAATCCACTTGGTTTTCAAACATTGCATGACTACTTTACGCTAACCAATAATTCTGATATCGGCATAGTAGCGTTTAAAGGCATGGGTATTCATGTTGAAAAAAAATATACAAAAGGCGATTTGTTTGACTATTTTAATGTTAGATACAGAGATGATGTATATGACACGAATCAAGTGAGTGCTGGCACTTTTTTTATAAGAAAATGCAAAAAAAGTATAAATATTATTGAAAATTGGCTAAAAGTATATTATAATGACTTTTCATTAGTTGATGATACGCCTTCAAAATCACCAAATTTTAATGGTTTTTATGAAGGAAGACATGACCAAAGCGTTTTTTCGTTACTATCAAAAATAAATGGTGTTGATATCATTGGAGCTATTGGTTCAAGCGAGGAACAGCCATTTCTCTTTTTAAGAGATAGAAATAGAGTAGAACAAAAAGGGTAAGATTTGAAAACAGTTGTTACGTTGGGAAATTGTCAAGCTCAAAGATTGGGGGCTTACATGGAAGAGATAGATAGTAGTATTAAAAATATTTTCTTATCAGCATCCAATGCAGTAGCTCCTATTCCTTCTAACGACGAAGTAAGACAGGCAATAAATTCTGCAGATTTGATAATATTTCAGCCGTTAGGACATAAAAATAATCATTTATCGGCAGAGAGCGTGTATTCTATGGCAGCAGATGCTGGGGGGAGACCATTAATTAGTTTTGCATATTTTTATAATGCTGCCTATGCAGAATTGATTTATTCAAACTAAAAAAATTCATGTATTGGCGAGGAGTATATTATTGAGTTGCTTGAAAAAAATTATTCTCCCGAACAAATTAAAGAAGATTATTTGAATGGAAAAATAGATTTTAATGTTGCAAGACGATTTGAAGAGTCTTTGCAAGAAATGGAACGAAGAGAAGCAACCTATGATTTAAAACTTGGTGGATTTGTGAGAGAAAACTATCAAAATATAAAACTTTTTGCAACCAATAACCATCCGCATAAGATTGTTTTTGAGCAATATTTGAAGCAACTTGAGCGTCTTGGTTTTTTAAAACCAAAAAAATCTTATGATGTTATAAGTGAGTCAAATCTTTCAGTAGTGCCTGCTCCAATTACTCCAATGTGCAAAGAAGCATTGGGATATAAATTTGCATATGATGATAATTGGCAAAAAATAGGTATAAAACTTGTAGATATAATCATATCAAACTTTATAAAAAACAAAAATATTCATTAAGAATAAATACAAAAATGACCCAGTCTATAGCAGATTTCACTAAAACCGTTGTGAAACCGAAAACCTGATAAACATAGTTCCTTTAGGCAACGCAACTCAAAGCTCATTATCTCAATAGTCAAAGCCAAATAATGCTCAAAGAGCAGTCATGGATATTGGGGAAGCAAATTTTGCCTTTCACACAGACAAAGAGCAAAATCTATGGTGGGAACTTACTCTTGATAAATCAAGATTTGTAGAATACATTATCTTGCATAATAGAAGTTTTGATATATACGGTCTCAGTCTTGAAAGCAAATTTTTTATATTTGTTATAATGTTTCACTTGACAATATGTAGTTTCTAATCTACAATATTGTGTTGTATTGAAATACTACATAAACGCAGGTGTGCGGGAATACGTAGATATGTTGAACCAAAACAAGTGGAGGATTTAAATGTACGAGATTAACAAAACAAACCTATTTTTGAAATGGTATAACAATTTAAAAGATAAAAAACTGCAATTAACAATAACACGCGGAATTGAACGTATAAAAATAGATGGATATTTCGGTAAAACATATCCCATAAAAGGGCTTAATGATATCAGCGAGATAAAGATAGAGATGGGTGCTGGTATCGGATGTATTTTAATGTTTATATTCAAAATAATGAGGTTTGGTTTTTAACAGAGAGGAGATAAATCAACTCAACAAAAAGATATAGAAATAGCAAAACTTTTGTTGAAAGAAGTCAAAAAAGAAAGAGGGAGAGATAATGGAAAAGATTACAATTACGGCAGATGATGCAAAATTGACACCTTTCGATACTGATATTAGCAAATATCTTACAGATGATGAAATGATAGAGTTTTATCTCAATCAAGTTCTTGAAGATGGTAATGAGGCAGAATTTAAACGCGCTTTAGGTTATATCGCAAAAGCTAAAGGCATGAGTGCAATCTCAAAAGATGTGGGCGTAAATAGAGAGAGTCTATACAAAACGCTTGACAGTACGACCAAGTGCAGTTTGATACTATAGCTAAATTAATTAAAAGCTTTGGATTTACTTTAAAAATAGTAAAAATATAAGAGATAAATTTTACTTTTGGTTAAGTCCAAAAATCCACACATTTAATATATAATATGATTTTACAAAGGCAAAGTATGAGATACAATACAAATCAAGCCATATTAAAGCGCGTAGAGGAGCTTTTTGCTAAGCAGGATAAAAAACTTCAAGAGATGCAGGCAAAGATATTGTCGCAGATACAATACACAGAAAAGTTAAATTTTGCTCAAAATGAGAGTTTTTATTGGCTGGCAAAGAGGCTAAATCTCAAAAACGCACTTCCGCCGACACGCGGCTGGCCGATGTCGCCTGATGTTTTGTTGAAACTGCACGAATACGTCATGTCCGCAAAACCAAAAAAGATAGTGGAGTTTGGAAGCGGAGTTTCTACTTTGGTTATATGCGATGCATTGCGACAAAATAGCGAGGGTTTACTCTACTCTATAGACCATTCGGAACAATTTGGCGGGCAAACATTGCAAAATATCAAGAGAGAATCGCTGGAAAATTTCGTAGATTTGCGTATTGCGCCACTTGAACCTTGGCTCAGTGAACATATCCACAGCGATACGAAATCTGTTTTTTGGTATCAAAAAGAGTGCATAGGAGATATATGCGATATTGACCTGTTGATAGTGGATGGACCTCCTGGTATGACATGTCCGTCTGCACGATATCCTGCCGTGCCTGCTCTTTATGACAGACTAAGCCCAAATGCCGAAGTTTGGCTGGATGATACAAGCAGAAGCGAAGAGAAAAAGATATGCGAAACGTGGGCTGCAAAATACAATATGAATGTCAAATACTTTCCGCTTGAAAAAGGCTTGAGTGTTTTGATAAAAAAATGAGGATAAAAAGACTTTGCGTGAAAGACTAAAAACTATCCTTGATGAAATATAAGATAAATTCACTCTCTTCGTTGCGCTTGTGAAAACAAAAATACATCGTCTTCCGTCATTCTCGTACAGACAAATGTTCATCCGTAATATAAGTTGTATTTTTATAACTTCGGCGGGAAATTTCAGGCTGGATATACATGTTCTTATGTTATTCCTGCGTAAAACCAAAAAATATTTTCTCACTATTCTAAAAGCGGGATATACATATTTCTCCGTCATTCCCGTACGAACAATACAATGCTAGTCGTCATCGTAAGAAAAGACGGAATATATTCTTCCGTCATTCCCGCAACCAAACAACAAGCGAACGTAAGTTAGCGTATATCGTGAGGGAAGGCGGGAATCCAAAAAGAAATTTTAAAAACTTAAAAGCAAAAACTAATAAAAGCGACTAAATATTTGGCTGTTTGTTCTTTTATTGCCTTTAGCGGTTTTTTTAATTCAAATCTTTTCTTTGGATTCCAGCTTGCCTCGCAAATATTGTTTTTGCTGAAAACTCTTTGCTCGTTGTGGGAATGACGGAAGTAAACGACTATCCAAAGCAAATTTTAAAATTAAATATAAAAAATCATGAAAAGATAAAATGCTTTTGTTATATTAATGCTTTATGTTTCAAGACCATTTTTTGGCTTCTCACTTTCCTCACGATGATAACTAATGTCGTATCGTTCGTACAGGTGTGATGGAAGAGGATGATTTCCGTATTATATTTGAGAATAGTGGATATTTCACTCTCTCCGTCATGCCCGTGAAAACAGGCATCCAAAACGATAAAATATAAAATTATGAAAGAAAACAAAAGAGTAAATTCCAAAACATTAATCTTTTCATAAGTACTTTTTAAAATTCATTTTAGATTCCCGCCTACGCGGGAATGACGGAGAAAATGCATATGTTGTTCGTGCGGTTTTAAAAAGGAGTTGGAGGAGTTAGACGCAATAGAACGGAGGAAGTGCATATGTTATTCGTGGCGGTAAAACTTATTGTTTAAGTGGAGTACGGGAGCGCACATAGGAAATGCATATGTTGCTCGTGCGGTTAAGCACCGCCCGCCCTTAATAAACACGCGTATTTACAGAGGAAATGCATATATTGCTCATACAGGAATAACGGATATGGCGCCGAAATGAAAGTGGTGGATTTCGATTCTCTTTGCAATATCAGTTCGTTTGTCGTTCAGTAGTTGGAATGACGGAGGAAATACATATGTTATTCGTGCGAAAATTACGTAATTTGCAGACATTTGTTTGTCTCGCAAATATTGTTTTGCCCAAAACTATTTATTTTCTTACGATATATACTCCCCTGCGTTCGGTTGCGGGAATAACGGTAGTATCCTCTCTTTGCAATATCAGTTCGCTTGTCATTCGGTCGTTGGAATGAGATAAATAAAAAATTTTAGTATTTTTTCTTACAAATACTCATACGGTATGCGCATAGAAACAACAAAAAGAACGGCTTTTATCACCGCTTGTTTGCTCTTTGCGGTGATAGACGGCAAGTTATTACGTTTTAAGCGATTTATTTTAGAGATTATTTCGCGATTTTACCTATTTATCAACAAAGTCGTAATAAAATAATCCTTTAAAATCAAATCTAAAGTTAAAATCATGGCAAAAATCGCAGTTGCAGGCACGGGATATGTTGGTCTTTCAAATGCCGTTTTGTTGGCTCAACATAATGAAGTCAAAGCGTTTGACATTGACGCGCATAAAATCACACTCATAAACAACAAACGCTCGCACATTGATGACGTTGAGCTGAACAAATATCTATCAGACAAGCCTCTAAATCTAAAAGCTACGCTTGATAAAGATATCGCATATAATGGAGCGGATTTTGTTATAGTTGCAACCCCTACCAATTACGACCCGCAGACCAATTTTTTTGATACAAGTTCCGTAGAGTCTGTCATAAAAGATGTTACCGCGATAAATCCAAACGCCGTTATTATTATCAAATCAACCGTCCCGATAGGCTTTACAGAAAAACTTAAAAAAGCATTCGGATACCAAAATATCATATTTTCACCCGAATTTTTACGCGAGGGCAAAGCGTTGTATGACAATCTCTACCCAAACCGAATAATTATCGGCGAGCGCTCCGAAAGGGCGCGTGATTTTGCAAATCTATTGACGCAGGGGAGTTTAAAAAAAGATGTACCAATTGTCCTTACGAACTCCACCGAAGCCGAAGCCATCAAACTTTTCTCAAATACATACTTGGCGATGAGAGTGGTGTTTTTCAATGAACTTGATACTTATGCGTCCGCGCATGGACTTGACACAAAACAAATAATAGAAGGTGTAAGTTTAGACCCGCGAATCGGAAATTACTACAACAATCCCTCTTTTGGTTACGGCGGATATTGTCTGCCAAAAGATACAAAACAGCTTTTGGCAAACTACAAAGATGTCCCGCAAAATCTCATGTCTGCCATTGTAGAGTCAAACCGCACAAGAAAAGATTTTATAGCTGAAGAGATATTGAAGCTAAATCCCAAAACAGTCGGTGTTTACAGGCTTGTTATGAAAGCAGGTTCTGATAATTTCCGCGCCTCTTCTGTTCAAGGCATTATGAAGCGTATCAAGGCAAAAGGCGTTGAAGTTGTCGTGTATGAGCCTGTCTTGAAAGAGAGTGAATTTTACCGTTCAAAAGTCGTAAATGACCTTGATAAATTTAAACAAATGTGCGATATCATCGTCGCAAACCGCATCACCGAAGATATAGAAGATATCAAAGAGAGGGTATATACCCGCGATTTGTTCGGAAAAGATGCGTGAAACAAATCCTTGCAAGAGTTAGGTTCAAGTGGTATTTTCGCAAATCCCGCTATGCCGAAGCTTTAGCGTCTCTTGAGAGATTTCCATGTACGGGCGATGAGTTGTGGGCGTGCTATTCACTCGGTATGTACAGCGTTGTCGCAAACAATTCATGGGATGGACGTCATTTAAAGGGCGGTTTTGCTTTTTGCGTATCGCTGGCAGCGGCAGGGCGGTTTGAAGAGGCGGAAAATGCAGTTAAAACGCTTGAAAAACTGCGCGGATTTGACAGATATAGATTTAGGTTTGCCGCCGCTATCGTTCAATATATGCCCTCTTTAGCATTGCGGATAGCAGACGCTCCAAACCCTCCGCCGCAGCTTCTTGCTGGTTTACTAATAAAAGCAGGAGAGCTGGAAAAAGCAGCGCAGGTGATTGCAGATGCGCCAATGGAGGGTGAAACATATCTTTTGAAAAGCAATATCTTCGCTCTCTCGCCGCAGGAGCAGTTAAACGCGCTAAATGGCTTTCTTGCCTCGTATGACTTAAGTAAAGTATCGCTTATAGACGCCGCAAAAAACGTAAGCGTTACAAATATCAAATGCACTGCTAATACAGCGGTAAGTACCAAAAATCTGCCTTTGGTTTCCATCTTGGTAACGACCTGCAATACTTCATCTTATATCAAGCACTCCCTATCAAGCCTCTTGTCGCAAAGTTATAAAAATCTGGAGATAATAGTAGCGGATGACTATTCTACCGATGATACTGTGAGCGAAATAGCAAAAATAGCGTCTAAAGACAGCCGTGTAAAATTTTTTGCAAATAGCGTGAATGTCGGTACTTATGCCGCGAAAACTTTGGCTTTGAGATATGCCGAAGGGGAATTTGTCGTATGCCACGACTCTGATGATTTCGCACATCCCGAATGGATAGAGAGACAGGTTAAGCCATTGCTTGAAAACAGTAAATTCGTCGCCTCTATATCGCAGTGGATTAAGATAAACGATGAGGGCAGATATTGGGCGCGAAATGCGTATCCGCTATCCAGACTGAATCGCACTTCGCTTATGTTTAGAAAAAATATTGTTTTGGAAAAGATGGGTTCATGGGATATCGTGCGCACGGGCGCTGACAGCGAGTTTCACGCGCGCTTAAAACTTGTATTCGGCAAGAAAGCCGTAAAATATCTAAGAGCGCCGTTTATCATCGGCGCATATCGTGAGGATTCGCTGACCACTTCGCTTTCATACGGATATGATTCACCTGTGAGGCAGGCATATTGGGAAGCTTGGATGCGCTGGCATATAGACTGTTTAAAAGACGGCAAAACTCCGATGATGAATATTGACAAACGACCGTTTCCTGCGCCAGAAGAGATAATCACCACTATAAACTGCTGTTAAATGTTATTTTATAGCTTTTTGGCTAAAATAATCCACTTTAAAATAAAGGTTTTTCATGGCGCAGACGATAACAGAGAAGATTTTCAGCTCACATGTCAATAAAAGCGTATATGCAGACGACATCATAGAGAGCAAGATAGATATGGTCATAGGAAACGATATAACAACGCCGATTTCCATTCGTGCGTTTGAAGAAAGCAAAGCCCAAAAACTCGCAAATCCAGATGGATTTTCCATAGTCATGGACCACTACATCCCCGCAAAAGACATAGCAAGCGCAAATCAAGCCAAAATCTCCCGCGAATTTGCCTACAAACACAATCTAAAACACTATTTTGACGAAAAGGATATGGGCATAGAACACGCGCTTTTGCCTGAAAAAGGACTTGTAGTACCAGCAGATGTGATAATAGGAGCAGACTCTCACACCTGTACACACGGGGCTTTGGGGGCTTTTGCGACGGGTATGGGTTCTACGGATTTGGCGTATGCGATGATAACGGGAGAAAATTGGTTTAAAGTCCCAAAAAGCATCAAAGTTGAATTTAGCGGTAAGCCGAATGAGTTTGTTTACGGCAAGGATTTAATATTAGAAATCATCAGAATGATAGGCGTTGACGGCGCACTATACCAAACGCTTGAATTTACGGGGGATTCACTGCAATACCTCAGCATGGACGATAGATTCAGCCTCTGTAATATGGCTATAGAAGCGGGTGCCAAAAGCGGCATAGTCGCTGTGGACGAGATAACAAAAGAGTTTTTGAAAGATAAAAAACTGCCCAGAGAGCCTAAATTTTTCTATTCGGACAAAGATGCGGGTTACACGCGTGTTCTAACGATAGACGCCTCAAAATTGGAAAGTGTCGTAGCATATCCGTTTTTGCCGAGCAACGGCAAAAGTATATCCGAAGCCGTAAAAGATGATTTGAGTATTGACCAAGTTTTTATCGGCAGCTGTACAAACGGCAGATTGAATGACTTGAGGATAGCGGCGAAAATCCTCAAGGGCAAAAAAGTAGCCAGAAAAACAAGAATGATAGTAACTCCAGCCACGCAAAAAATCGCCCTGCAAGCACAAAAAGAGGGGCTTTTGGATATTTTTGCCGAAGCAGGAGCGGTAGTCAGCAACCCTACATGCGGCGCATGTCTTGGCGGATATATGGGGATTTTGGGCAAAAACGAAAGATGTGTTGCCACCACAAACAGGAATTTCATAGGCAGAATGGGAGACAGGACAAGCGAAGTTTATCTTGCAAATTCCGCAGTAGCGGCAGCAAGCGCGATAGCAGGCAGGATAGCAGACCCAAGAGATGTTTGATATAAATTTGCCGACTTGACGCGTTTTATACATGTAAAGTAATGCTAACTGTGTTAGCTAACGCGTTAGCGGCATTGTAAATATACTATAATCACAAAAGTTCGGCTTAAAATATCATCAAAACAAACCCGTAAACGGATTCGCTGATAATCTTACAATCACAAAATACGCCAAACCAAAACACGGATAAACGCGCTCAAGGTTTCACACTCTGGTTGTTTCTTAAAGTATTGGAGGAGGTTTGAAGCGGCGGCAGGGAGATTTGGAACATTGTGAATTTTTCACTGCTTTCGTAACTGATGATGTATGAATTTCTATTTGCGTTTACGCGAAAAAGAGTTACATTATCCAAAAGCTTGTCCGATTTGACGCGCTGTGCGCTGTCATGGCTTAACGGAATATTCTCTGTCTCTCTTGATTCTATCCTATAGAGCGAATTGTCATTGACGAAATAGACAACATGCGGATTTATCATCGCATGAATGGAGTTTTTCGTACGCAGGCGGAAAATGTCAAACTCATCGCTGTTTGTTATATTTGCGGCGGCATAAATGTCTGTTTTTGAAAAAATATCGTTATAAAAAAGCCTTATGATTTTCTGTTTTTTTGTGTCCTCGCTGTAATGCATGGAGTTTAGTTCGTTACTTTTTTGCATGGTGTTGATGGCTTGATACATGTACACGGCAATGATAGAAAAAATAGCGATGGAAACGACAATTTCTATGAGCGTAAAAGCTCTTTTCACATCTGCGCCTTTATCGTGTACCCGAATGTATTTGTACCGCTTATCGCGGCGGTGATTTTGTTGATGATAAAAAGCGTCTGCGGAACGTTGTCTATCACCCCTTTTACACTCTCGCTGTCTGCGAGATTCATATTAAATGCCTCTTCGCTTTTACAAGTGAGATTTTGCTCTTTTAAGGCGGCGATGAGTTTGTCATCTTTTATCGTAAATTTCGGCTTTATCGCTTCGTAGAGATTTTTATCTGTCTTCTCATCGCAGAGATTGTTCAAAATCGCAACGGAAAAGAGCATATTTGCGTCATTTTTGGCTTTTGCATGTTTTATTAGTTTGGAGCTGTTGGAACTTACGCTTAAAAGTCCCAAACCTGCCGTAAATACTATAACTACCGCTATCAAAACTTCCACAAGCGTAAATGCCTTAGTCATCTTTTATCCCGATTCTTATCGCCTCGTCAAGCGATATTTTGCCCTCATACAAAAGCTCTTTTAGTCTGTGTGAGAGAAATATCATGCCCTTTTCGCGCATAAAAGAGCGGATTTGGTAATCGTTCGTCGTAGTTTTGAGTATCGTTTTGATATCGTCATTCATAACAAGCAGCTCTCCTACCGCCTGTCTTCCTATATATCCAGTGTAGCCGCACTTTTTGCAGCCGTTGGCTTTGTAGATAACAGTCTCTTTTTTCAACGAAAACTGTTTTGCATAATCTTCAGCTATCTTATCCTCGCTTTTGCAGTGAGGACAAAGCAGACGCGCCAATCTTTGAGCAAGCACGGCAAGCAGCGTTGATGATATTAAAAATGGCTCTATCTTCATATCTACAAGCCTCGTTATCGCGGCTGTGGCGTTATTTGTATGCAGTGTGGAGAGTACCAAATGTCCCGTCAAAGCCGCCTGCGTGGCTATGGATGCAGTTTCATTGTCGCGTATCTCGCCAACCATAACTATATCGGGGTCTTGTCTTAATATAGAGCGGAGACCTGCTGCGAAGGTAAGTCCGACTTTGTTATTTACCTGAATCTGATTTATATTGTTTGTCTTATACTCAACGGGGTCTTCTATCGTGATAATGTTTTTTTCGGGCGAAGCAAGCTTTTGCAAAAATGAGTGCAAAGTGGTTGATTTGCCGCTACCTGTCGGTCCAGTTACCAAAATAATGCCATGCGAATGCTGTAAAACGCTCTCCAGCTCATGTATCAAATCATCAGTAAATCCAAGTTCCAAAAGCGACGGAATCTGCGCCGAATCCATCAAAATACGCATAACGACTCTCTCGCCGTAATATACAGGAAGTATGGAGACGCGGATATCAAGCGTACGTCCTGCTATTTTTATCTGTGTTCTGCCGTCCTGCGGAATGCGCTTTTCGGATATATCAAGATTCGATATAACTTTGATACGGCTTATGACGAGATTTAGGATATTTTTTTCAAGCTCTATATGTTTTGTCAGCACTCCGTCTATACGAAAACGTATCTCGCCTTTGAATTCATGCATCTCTATATGAATATCGCTTGAGCGTTTTTTGATGGCTTGATAAAAAAGCGAATTGACAAATTTGATTATCGGCGCGGACTCTTCCGAAGTCAAAATATCGCCTGAGTTTCTCAAAAATTCCGTCAAATTCATAGTTTCATCAGTACCAGCTTCCTCTTCGGCATTTTTGTCTATAGAGCCAAGCTCCTTATCCGTCCTAAGCTCTAAAAATTTGTTCAAAAGCTTGTCGTACGACTCTTCGTCCAAAAATACCGTTTTGTATTCGTTCTTTTGCTTTGAAAGATACTCAAAGGCTATATTCATGTAGTTTTCGCTAATGCATGCGCATATGGTATTGTCTATCTTTGAAAAAAGCACGTAATTTTTAAGAGCTACATTTATCTCTTCAATCTCAAAAGGCTCCAGATTTGTATCGTGTATATTTTCAATGATGTTCATGAGCGTCCTATCTGTGCAAGATGTTATTCCAGTACTCGTTGCTGCCGAACTGTATATCATCGCTGCTTGCAACAGGTGTGGAAGGAGTGTTTCCTGTTCTTTTTTGAAGCTCCTCTTGGAGTTGTTTACTGAAAGCATCCTGTACTTGGTCTATTTCGGCAAGATGTGCTTTTAACTGTGAGAGTTCACTGCTGGAATTTACTATATAAGGAGTTAAAATCAACACGATATTTACTTGGTCGTTGATATCGCTGGAGTGCGTAAAAAAAGTTCCGACTATAGGTATATCTCCCAAAAGAGGGACTTTGTTGCTGTTTTTCGTAGCTTTGTTGCGCATAAGTCCTCCGATATCGGCGCTTTCGCCATGTCTGACTATGGCTGTTGCAACTACTTCTCTTTTTGTTGTAGTCGGCATGCCGCCGCTTCCGCCGCTTCCGTCCAATACGTCTTCTATCGTAGCCTCTATCTGCAAAGATACTTTTCCGTCATTTGCGATTCTTGGTTTTACCTTCAGAGTCAAACCTATATCCTCTCTTGTGTATGTGTTTCTTGTCAAATCCGTAGTACTGTCAGAGTTTGTAGCGGAAGTGATGATGGATTGGGTTTGTCCGACGTATATTTTGGATTCAATATTATTTACGCAAAGCAGTGAAGGCTCGGAGATAATATTAGCCGCGCCGTTTGTTTTCAAAAAATCTATAGACGCGCCAAGAGCCAAACCTGACTTGATATCCTCTATACTTATAGCCGAACTGAGTACGGGAGAGAGCGCAAGTGCGCTGCCGCCCATGTTCATGGCAAACGTGTACAATCCGTCCGATGTTGCCCTGCCGCCTTCAAGTCCGTATTGTACGCCTATTCTCTGCGAAGCTGTTTCGCTGATTTCAACGATTTTTGCCTTTACATAGACCTGTTTTTGCTCCTTGTCAAGCTCGCTTATTATCCCTTTTATAATCTCATAATCTTTTTGCGCAGCCAAAACTACGATGGAGTTGCTCGCTTCGTCCAAAGAGAGCAGCGGTTTGTTTATATTTGCCGCTTTTGCCGTGGGATTTTGCGTAAATGCCATCGTTTTATTGCCGCCGATTATGCCTGATGGAGATGCCGTAAGCGCATTGGAGGAGAGGATCTCGCTTAGTATCTTGTGGATATTTTTGGCTTCAGTATTGTTAAGTTGTATCACTCTTGTAACCATTTGAAATGACTCTTGACCCTTGTCCATGTTGGCTATAATATCTTTCAGCCTCTCTATATTTTCCAGCGAACCTACGGCAATAACTCCGTTATCGGCTTTATTTTCATACAATGATACTTTCTCTCTTTCTATTTTTTCGTTAAAAACGCTCTTTGCGATAGACTGCAAAACGGGAAAAATCTGCTCTATATCGGCATTGTACATTTTGATAAAAGCCACTTCGGAAGCTACGTTTTGCTCCATGAGAGTTATAACTTTTTTTATGGTTTCTATATTTTTCGGAAAGTCCGTTATGACAATCATATTATTCTCTTTTGAGGAGACAAATTTAGCGGAGATTGAAGCAAGATGCCTTACTTTACTGATAACCTCATCAACATTCAAACCCTTTATCCTCACCGCATGCGTAACCATCTGCGCATAACCTTGAGATTTGCCGACTACGGGCAGATTGTACTGCGCGACCATATTGCTTCTTACTACCTCCATGTATGAGCCGTGGTCTACCATAGTAAAGCCTTTTGAGGCGAGAGTGGACTGCAGTATAAACAGTACCTCCTGCTTTGTTACGGGCTTTGTGGAGACAAACTCTACTTTGCCTGATATTGTTTCTTGAAGCAGTATGTTTTTATTTAAAACGTTTGAAACAAGCCTTACAAAATCAGTAATCTCCAAATCTCTAAAGTTTATATCAACCGTAGAATCCGCGTCATTAACGCTTTGGGCATTTAAACTTGCCGTCAAAAAAATGCACATGAGTATCTTAATAAATCTCATATTCAAACTCCTTCTTTTCATTATTTCTCATCACTTCCAATTTCACTTTGCTGTAAGATTTGGCATTGCTGTAGATATCAAGAACGCTTGAATAGTTATCAAGCCTGATTCCGTTGAAGCTTTGTATTATATCACCCGAACGCAGTCCGATTTTTGCAAAAATAGAATTTCTATTTACGCTAAGCACTCTAAAGCCCTCCAATTTCCCGTCTTTCATGACCTCTTTAAAACCTATATTTTTAAATACCGTATCTGGATTTGCCAAAAACTGGTCTATATCGCTTCTTTTCACAATATTTATATATGCTTCGTCCGAATTTTGCTTTACGTTGCTGCCTGGTCTGTTATTGACAATAGGCGCAGCGGGAGATATTGTCGTACTCTCAGTAAGCGCCAACCAATAATCCTTGTCGTTTTCCTTGAGAAAAACTCCGTTTTGTTTTATCTCGCCGACTACATACTGCTTGTATCTGTCTGCAGTTTTCAAAATCTCCGAAGAGCTGCCGTCGCCGATAATGGCAAACGCGCTTTTGCCGCCCTCTTCTTTATATACCGCCAAAAGTTTCAAACTGCTTATCTGCGAAGTCTGTATATTTGAAAGCACGCCGCTTTGAGGTACCTGCGAAAACAAAGAGAAAGCGTAAGCGTTAAAATTTATCATATCCTTGCCGCCGCTTAACTCCACGCCGCTTTTGGGCAAAAATAGAAACAACAAGAGCGATATACTTTTTGCTATGGCTATAAAAATTAAGATTTTAAAGATAACGCTCAGCGTTTTATTATTTAAAAGACGATTCATATACCAACTCTCCGTCTATATCTTTGAACTCTCTGTAAATGCTCGGATATTTTTGCTTGAAACTCTCATGCGGCTTTAAAACAAGATAGATATTTTTGCTGTACATGTTATAATTTCCGCTGATTTCGCCAAATTCGCCGTTTAAATTCAGCCACAATTTTATCGGATAAAACGGTGTAAACTTTATCTTTACAGCGTCAATTTTGTCAGGCACAAAACTCTGAAAATGTTTCGCAATCCGAACATTTTCAAGCTCTATCTCGTTGTACACAATAAACGGCGCGGCGCTTATCTCATCTATGCGCGCGGCTTCATCGCCAAAATACGACACAACAGCGTCTTTCGCCTTGAAAATACCCAGAAAATCGCTTAAAGTTTCATTGCTTAAGATGACTTGATGTTCA
>JAISNG010000102.1 GCA_031276365.1 Campylobacteraceae bacterium
GATATTGTTCTTCGCTCTGTGCGCCCTCATGCTTGAAAATGAAGTGATAACGATAGAACTCATCGCCGTCCCAAGCGCCATAGGCACGGCTTTTTCTATATCAACGCCGCCATATGAAAACAGAGCCGTCAGCACAGGCACCATTATGCCGCCGCCGCCGATACCCAAAAGTCCCGCCATAAAGCCCACAACAAGCCCAAGAGCCAAAAAAATCAAAACAAGCTCAAAAGTAAGTTCCATATTTTTATCCAAAAATTGATGCGAAATTGTATCAAAAGTTTGGCAAAAAATGTAAATGCTTAAAGATTTTACGCAAAAAAATCATACTTATGTTAGTTTCTTGTTAATTGGAACTATTATTATGCTGAACATATTTTAATTTAACAAGATTTACGGAGGATATTTATGGAAAGATTTTTTTTAAACATGTGCAAGATTTTGCTCTTATTTGGAATCTTAAACGCAGGCGCTTTTACGGAGGGCGAGGATTATATAAGGCTTAAAACTCCTATTGCAAACATGAACAAAACGCTTATTAACCTGTTCAGTTACGCATGTCCTATGTGCTATGAAGAGGAAAAATCAGCGATGCCAGATATCGCAAAAAAACTCGATGGTATCGTGGAATTCAAACCTTTTCACATCAAAACGCAAGGCATGCATGCCAAAGATGCAAGTGAGATTTTTGCCGTGCTTTTGGTAAAGGACAAAGAGAGCGGCATAACGTCTATTTTTGATAAAAATTCACGGTTTGCAAAGGCAAAAATGGCTTATTACAGCGCTTATCATGAGAAAAAACGAAGATGGGGAACAGGCGGTAAAAGCTTTATCAACGTCGGTCTAAACGCAAGCGGACTATCCGAAGATGAGTTTGAGGTTTTGAGAAAAGACGCGAGAGTGCTGGAGATTCTTGATTTGTGGAATATATCGTATGATATGATTGAAATATACAATGCACCGCTGTATATTGTAAACGGTAAATATCTTATCAATTCAAAATATATCAATTCAACGGAGAGTTTGATAAATATTGTCAAAGATCTTGCGGACAAATAACACCGCAAAAATCTCAAACGTTCCGATAGTACATTGTCGGAACGCCGTAAGTTTATCCGCAAAATTTTTCGCTATAATCTCTCTTTCAAAAATCACATGAAAGAAAATTATGACGTTCAGCGATACTGAAGACTTTGCCAAACTCTGCGCCGTCGTACTTGGCATAAATGAAGAAAATATTGATACCGCATGCAAAACGCTTTCATTCGGTAAAATATGGAAAAGACTTTTTGACGAAAAAACGCTCAACAAAAAAAATATTGAAGCGGCGAAAAATGAAATAATCGCAGAATTTAAAAAACAAAACTCCGAAGAGTTTAAAAACTCCATCAACGCTGCTTTGGCAAAACTTTGCGAAGAGAAAATCATAAGCGCGCAGACGGCGCAAAATTACAAGGAGCTTTTGGTAGTCGCGGCAAAAAACAACACTGTTAAACTGCCGCGCGCGCAAATCACAAAAGCACATGATATCTTTACGGATAAAACATTTCATGAAAAGCTGGAGATTTTATTTAAACTCTTAAGCGAAACGTTCGAACTTATAGAAAGCTCCGCACAGCGCTTAAAACTTGAAAAGGCAAAAAAAACGCTTCTTGAGAGAAGTTTCTCCATAGGCGTTACGGGCGTGATGAATGCAGGCAAATCCACACTTTTAAACGCTATTTTAAGAGCCGATATATTGGGGACTGCCGTTGTTCCCGAAACTGCAAATCTCACAGTTTTAAAATACTCTCCAACACCAAAAGCCAAAGTTAATTTCTGGAACGCTTACGAGTGGCAAAGTATGGAGAAAAGCGGCGAATTTTTGCCACGCATCGGTAATTTTATAGAAAACACAAAAAACAAATTTGGCGATACTTTAAACGACTTTATAACAAATGAGGGTAAAAGTGAAGAGATAAGCGTTCATGAACTTGGTTTTTATACTTCGGCAGCAAAATCGGACATGAAATGCAACCTTGTAAAAAGCGTGGAACTTTACACAGACCTTGCGTTTTTGAAAGATGGCGTTATGATAGTGGATACGCCTGGACTTGACGACCCCGTGATAAAACGCGAAGAGATAACAAAAGAGTATTTGAGTTCATGCGATTTGATGATACACCTCATGAACGCGGCTCAAAGCGCAACCGCAAAAGATATAGACTTTATCATAGACGCTTTGACATATCAGGGCATTTCAAGGCGTCTAGTCTTTATTACACGGAGTGATGCGATAAGCAAAGAGGAGCTTGGCGAACTGATAGAATATGCAAAAACAAGTATCAAAGTGCAGCTTGAACGGCAAAAAAAAGGTGAGCTTTTCGGAACTATAATTGACAAAATAGAGTTTATCCCCGTAGCCGCCAAACTTGCTCTCATGCATCGCACAGGACGCGGCAAAGAGGCTGACGAGGCAGGATACAGCGAAGAGGCAAGCGGGATATTTGCCGTAGAAAATTACTTAAACAATGTCCTTTTTGGAAACAGCAGCGAAAAGGCAAATCTGCTTATAACTTCAAACGCAAAAACTATCTATATAGCGGCATCAGAGAGCTTGAATGCGTACGAAAAAGAGAGTGAAAATCTCAACAAATCTTCTGCGCAGTTAAGAGTTGATTTGAAAAATCTTCAATCCCAAAACAGTGCGAAAGAGGCAAAAATAGAACATTTTCTTTTCAGTGTCAAAACTGCTATAAAAGAGCTTGAAGAGTTTGCAAAAACGCTTCTTTTTGAACTTGATGCGCGGGCAAATTCGCTTCAAGCAAAGATATTTTCGCGCGTTTTTGACGATGTAAAATACGAACTTGAGAAAAACAAAAAAAAGCCTTCAAACGAGCGTATAACTTACATTATACAAAATGGTTTGAAAGACGGTATTGTGGATTTGGTGCGGGATTATCGTTTCTCTTTTAGTAAACAGTCGGCTCTGACGCAAGAAAGATTGCTTTTGCAATTTGAGGATTTAAAACTTGACACAGCGGGCGGAACTTTTGATGTAAAAGCATTTTTCGCGTCTAATACATTCGGTATAAAGCAGGATTTTGAAGAGCTTAAAACGCGTGTTTTGACAAGCTTAAAACAGTGCGCGAAAAGTACTCTTGATGAGTTTGCGCAAAATCTAAACACCGCTTTGAAAGATGAATTTGTCAATATCAAAACTCAACTCAACGCCCTGCTTTCAAACCTTAACGACACGCTTTTGGACGAATTTCAAGCCAAAAACGAAGAACCTTTAAATCTTTTGCAAAGCACGATGAGAGAGGAGATTGCGAACTTAAACAATCAAATAGAGCTTGTAGAACAGCATGAAGTAAAAGCAAAAGAGCGCAGCGTTCTTGTGCGCGAAAAATGCGTCAAATTAAAAGATATTATGGAAAAATTGGCGGGATTACATGGGAGTATTTGAGGATTTTATAACAGAATATAAAGCCGCAAAAGAGGCAAAAACAAATCTTGCCGAATCGGAAGGAATTTTAAGGCTTATACAAAAAAGCAGCGATATTTTGCTTGACGCTAAGATGCTTCCCTCAAAAGAGCTTAAAGAAGCTATCAACAAACTTAAAACGCGTGCCGAAGAACCTATGAAAGTGGCGATAACAGGACAGTTTTCAAGCGGCAAATCAACATTTTTAAACGCGCTTTTGGCGAAAAATATCCTGCCTACAGGCATTACGCCCGTTACTTCAAAAGTAAACTACATACGATACGGCAGCGAATTTAGTCTCATGGTCAAGTACAAAGACGGCAGAGAGAGTTTTCACGGCGTAGAGAGCATCAAATCTTTCACAGACCAGCGAAATAGCGTAGAAGATATAGATTATTTGACGCTTTATGCACCTTTAGAACTTTTAAAACATATTGTTTTTGTGGACACTCCGGGACTTAATTCGCAAAGTTTCAGCGATACGGAAACAACTGAAGCGGTTTTAAAAGAGGTGGACGGCATTATCTGGCTGAGCCTCATAGACAATGCGGGAAAAATGAGCGAAGAGGAGACTTTGGAGCAGTACATGCACGCTTATCAAAACAAATCTCTTTGCGTGCTAAATCAAAAAGATAAATTTTCAGACGAGCAGATTAAGGCAAGCGTGGATTATATTAAGGACTCTTTTAAAAAATATTTTGCCGAAGTTGTTCCGATATCTGCAAGACAAGCTTTGGAATCGCGCGCTCATGAGAAACATATCATGTTGGAGAGCGAACTAAAAGCAGCTTTGAAAAAATTGCAGACCGACATAGAAACCAACGCTTACAAAATCAAGGAAGAGTTTGTACAAAATGCCGTAAATTCATTCAATAAAGCATCTTCAAATATCGCCAAACTTCCCTCAAAAGACGAGCTTTTGAAAGAATCCAACATAGAAGCGGTGCTGGATTTTATCCACAAGGAGATTAAACCTATCGCGATTGATTCCAAAGAGTTTGCGATAACCCATGAGATAAAACGGCTTTTGTCGGACTTGATAGAGCAGGAAGAGAAACTAATCTCAATCTTTGAAGAGATTGAAGAGGTATTAAACAATTGCGAAAATGAAATTAAACAAACTTGCACGGAATTGAAGAGCAGATTTTGCGCACAACTGAACGAATCTTACTTGAAAATAGAGGAGATAATAGAGAAAATCTCTTCTGAAATCCTATCCAACAAGACAAACGCCAAACGCGTAAGATATGCAAAAAAAAGCGGACTTTTCGGCGGTTACGAGCCGTTTTACTACGAAGCGCCGAAGATAAATTCTGATGAGATTTACAAAAAACTATTTTTTGACGATGACTTGATAGGCAAAATGTTTAAACGTTATCTAAACTCATTGCAAAGCATGCAAGATGAGATTGAGCGCGAAAATAAAGCTCTTTTCAAATCTCTTGAAGAGTGCGTGTCAAAATGGCAAAAACCTTACGAATTAATAAGAAAAAGTAAAAGTGTACAATCCGACATACAGTTTGCAAACATACGCAAATTTGCCTCCAAAGCTTATGAAAATATATTAAAACCGTTCAGCGATGAAATGGCGGTAAATTTCGCGAAAACAAGCTCGAAATTCAGACATGTAAGCGCGGGTATAAAATTTAATTATCAGAATGCAACGGAAGTTGTCGTAGCATTTTTGGAGCGCAGAATAGAAAAATCCATACGCCTTTTTGAGGAAAATCCCACAAGTTTTGGTATTTACGAACCCAAACTTGACGACATAAGAGAACGGCTGCAAACAAGCCTTCATTTGTACGAATTTCAAAATATGATGAAAGGCGGCAGAAGTTTTATTGCAAAAAATTACGATATGCTTTTAGAGGCGTTCATAAAGATAAAAGAGGAGCGGCTAAAACTTATCGCCGAACATAAAGCGGAATATGTGAAACTTAAATATACATTAAACTCGCTTCTCAATGCTATTGCTTGATTTGTATTTTAGTAATTTTTAAGGTATCCATTTTGTAACCAATTACGCAGGAGCGCATCTTATCCGCCTCAAATATCCTTTTATATTTTCTTTGCTTTCACAGCGTGAAAAAGATGTGAAAAACTTCAAAAAATTTTTCACGCCGCCAAATGAAACTTTAAAACTTTATGTGTATAATACTGCTTTGGTTTCGGGGTGTAGCGCAGCCTGGCTAGCGCGCTATCTTGGGGTGGTAGAGGTCGCGGGTTCAAGTCCCGTCACCCCGACCATTTACGCTATTTTGCCGCCTGCAAAAACGACAAATTTCGTATGATTTTTTCTGTAAAAATAGATATCAAAACCGCCTCTTCATATAATAATTTTCAACGGATAAAAATTATTCACATGTATCAGATTTTATCTGTGATTTTTTCACACTTTATGCCTTATCGGACCGTTGCCTTTTCCAAGATTGGGAGCATTTTTTATCGCGCTATAAATATACTCCTTACTCTTTTGTATTGCATCCTCAAGCTCAAATCCAAGCGCCAGATTGCAGGCTATCGCCATAGAGTAAGTGCAGCCTGTACCGTGAGTATTCTCTTTTTGGGCAAACGGCGTTTCAAAATCTCTCACAAACCTGCCGTTTAGAAATAGCCTATCTATCGCTTTAGCGCTGTTAGAAGATATGTTTTTTATCAAAAAATTGCATTTTGGAAGTTCTGCGCTTATATCGGTGTCAAGCCCAAAATATTCAGCCTCAAAGTGGTTTGGCGTAACAACATCGGCTAACACAAAAAGTTCCATCAAAGCAGCTTTCGCATCATCATTTAAAAGTCTTGAACCTGCACGTGAAATGGCTACTGGGTCTAATACAATATGTTTTTTGAAATCCCTCAAGATACTCTCCAGCGCCTTTGCGATATCACGGTTTCCAAGCATTCCTATCTTTATCGCGCTTACGTCAAAATCGCTCAAAACCGCCTCAATCTGCTTGATTGCAAATTCTGTTGGCACACTCAAAACTCCGCTGACTCCATATGTATTTTGTGCTGTTACCGCGGTAATAGCGCTTGCGGCAAACACTCCATGCGCTTCAGCCGTTTTTATATCAGCCTGTATGCCTGCTCCGCCGCCGCTGTCGGAACCTGCAATAGTTAATACTGTTTTCATGGCATTCCTTTGAAAAAATAAAAATAATAACCGCGAAGAGCTTAAAATCGGATATATTTTCATTATATTCTACTTTCATACGAGCTTACGAAGTTTGCATGGAAAATGCGGAAGATAGATGTAAAATCTGACTAATTTGAAGCGGCGGTTGGATTTTGTCTTGCATTTTAGAAAAAATATCATCACCGATTAATTGAAACTCAAGTGGGAGTTTGGTATATTTTCATTTCTAAAACAAAAACAGTGGATTTGCCATATAGAGAGGTGTCCGAGCGGTTTAAGGAGCACGCCTGGAACGCGTGTGTGGGGTAACACTCACCGAGGGTTCGAATCCCTTCCTCTCTGCCATGTCTAAAGTCCATACGATATCAATCTATATTGTCTATATAGATTGAAATTAAGAGTCCATAGAGTTATTTACGAGAAACAAAATAATAAATTGATAATCCTGGTTCTCATAGTATCTCACAGAAAAAATGCATATAAGTAAGAACCGAAATAATAAACTATAAATAATGCAATTTATAGGTCTGCAAAGGATTGCTCTTTAGACTTATAAGGAGTAAAATTGATTATTAATTTACCAAAAAATATCGATCCGCTTAGAGAGAGTATTGAAAAAATAAAAAAAGAACTATCAAATATAGATTCATCAGATTTTGATAAAGATAAGCAAAAAAGTATTTTAAAAAAAGCAAAGGAAAATCTACCAAAACTTGAAAATGATATAAAAGAGCTTATTGAATCCCTAAAAAAATATATATTAAGTTGCAACTCTATACAAGTTTTAGAATATTTCAGCGCGCTGTATAGTTTCTCAATCACTGATGCTACTACTAAAGATATAGATGATGATAAAAATTTCAAGTGGGATTATTTGCATAGCTTGATTTTATCTATTGGTGTATTAAATGATAAAGAGTGCAATAAAGAAACATTACAAAACATAAAAGAAACTCTTGAAAAATTGGAAAGAGAATCCATAATATATCTTATGCTTACAAGTGATTTTAATGGCGAGCCAAATCAAATAAAATTTTTGCAATCTGCGCACAATATGATTGTTAGAGGAGATTCTTACTCTCAACACAAGATTCAAATGTGCAAAGAACTATTTTCACGATTTGATGAAGTTTTAAAAAATAAATACAATATTGCATCAAATGATATTATAGACGAATTAATAAATGTAGCCAACTATCCGATAAAAAATTTTGAAGTTCAAGTAAAATACCATAGTGAAATTATGTTGGCACATCAAGATTTTAAACAAAAAATAGAACAATGTAGCGATGAAAAAACGGCTGTTTTTTTGGAACAATATAAACAATCTGCATCCCTAAAGCACACAGATGATAAATTACAAAAAATTTATAATGAAACAGGTGTATTGTTTGGCGACTCTTTTTTTAAAATATATAAAACCTCATTGCCTCATAAAATTTTAGAATACCTAAGTGTTGAATTGGGTGAAAATACAGATTTTAAAGAAGGAAAAATAGAGTTTTTTCCGATAAATAACACATGTATTTATGATAAGCCTATTGTGAAAATAAAAAATGAGTATTATTGTTTCAACTCTGTATTAATTCATTATAATCTACATACTTTATTAGAAAATATTATATTAAATATTATATCTCCCGAGGAACATCAAAGAAGCTATTATAAGAAAAAGGGGGAATATTTAGAAGATAAATCTCTGGATTTAATTCAACAAATACTGCCTACGTGTGAAGTATATAAAAATTTGAAATATGGAATTGACAATGAAGTAGATGGGATTGTAATATATGATGGGCATATATTTATCGTTGAATCAAAAAGCAGTAAATTTACTTTGGGAGCACGACATGGTGATATAAATAAAATAAAAAGAAATATTAAAGATATTATTGAGAAAGCCTATCAGCAAGCTATCAGAGCTAAAAAATATATTTTATCAAATGAATCAGTAGAATTTAGAGATAAAAACAAAAAAGTTGTATTAACAATCAACAAAAAAGATATTAATAGTATTTATTTAATTAATGTTACCTTGGAACCACTAAATCATATATCTAGTAATTTGTCATCTCTTAAGGAGTTTGGATTTATACAAAATGACGAATGGATTTGGTCAGTTTATTTAAATGACTTAAGAATTATTTCTGAGATTATTGAGTTACCTAGCGAGTTTTTAGTGTATATAGAAAGGCGAATTAAATATAATGATTATCATCAAATTAAAACAGCCGAAGAGATAGATATTTTTGGTTATTTTTTAAAAGCTGGTTTGTATTTTGATGATATTGATTTTCCAGATAAAGGCTTTATGCTTAATATTGATAGTAGTTTCTCAAAAAATATTGACCTATATTACTATTGGAAAGAAGGTCTTTTAGATGAAGTCCAAAAAAAACCCTCTTTATTTGATGATTGCAAAGACAATATAAAGTTTTTAGCAAAAAAAATAGAAAATACTAATAAAAAAACTTTTCAGTTCTCGCAAAATTTTTGTTAAGTCTATGCGGTGATACACATGCATTGTTTAAAGAACAAATTACATTAATGTTAAAATCTCAAAGAAATGATTTTCACAAATTTTTTGATAAATATAATATTGGTATAGTATTTGTAAGTGAGCGAATATATACTCATAACAAACTACGCCAAAAATGTGAACTTTATGCCTATGAGAGAAAAATTAATAATTGGTTTGTGGTTATTATAGGCGACAATTTTATAGACTTTGAACAATTTCATTATGCAAATGATCCCAATGATTTATTAGAAAAGAAAATTGAAGAATTGCGAGCATATCGGATACAACAAGCTTTAAAGGTAGAAAAAAAGATTGGAAGAAATGAACTTTGCCCTTGCGGTAGTGGAAAAAAATATAAAAAATGTTGCTTGAATAAATGATAAAATTAGGTGGGTACTAATAAAATAACCCATATATACTTAGAATATATTCAAATTTCTTCCTCTCTTCTGGCAGAAAACCTTTCAAATCGCTTCAAAAACTGCTCTACTAAAAGTTAAAAGTAACTTCGGCGTCAGGTTGTTCTAATAATATGTACGCTTGAAAGGAGTAATTATGATTAATACAAACATTACAAGTTTTAGAAAATCTATTTTTAGCATACTTGAACAGACTATCAAGCACAATGAACCCATAAATATACACACCAAAGACGGCAATGCGATTATCATCAGCGACTACAACGGATTAATGGAAATTTTGCACTTGTCGTCTATTCCAAAGCTAAAAGAGACTATTATTTAAGAGCTAAAAACTCCATTATCCGAATGTGTATCCGAAAATGAGGTCAATTGGTGAGCTACAAAATAGTTTACACCAAAAAAGCCTTAAAGGATATTTCAAAGCTTCAAAGTTCAAACCTCGCCGATAAAACAAAACGACTGATAGAGTTAATAAGACAAAAATCCGTTTAAAACCACGCCCTCATACGAAAAACTGCAAGGAGATTTAAAAGGAGCATGCTCGCGCAGGATAAACATACGGCACAGGCTTATTTATGAAGTTTTGCAAGATACGGTAAAAATAATCAGCATGGACGCATTACGAATAGTTAGATTTTCAGCAGTGCGTTTAGTGATGAAACAGCCGCTTCAAAAAACCAAGTTAAAATACATTTCTTTTAACTCTCAAATCACAGCTAAACGGTAAAATGTTGAAACGCGGATAACCATAGGATAACCAAACACCATAAAATTAAACTTTAAAACACTTATCAAACACTGTATTTAAGGGATTTTTGCTATCTTGTAAGGGCGAATATTCTTTCAAGTCTCCACCATCTGCCGTGCAAAAATCACTTAAACTTAAACGACTTCCTCTTTGAATACCGTTTTACTGCGCGATAATTAAGATTTTAGTCTGCTTTATACATGAATAGTTTATAACGACAAAGCGGTTCGCATAAATTGCTCTCATGTAATATATCATATCGCCGCCGTAAATATAAAAAACGCCCGTGATTACCATGTAGCCGCACTTTTCCTGCTTACACTGTCATGGTTCTGCGATATTAAAATCATTTGCCGCAGGTTTGTCGAGCAAGGACAATATCTCGTCAAAAAGCGGATATTTAGGCGCATTTATGACAAAAAAATAATTTTAACATCACAGTTTAGACATAAACAATCTGCTAAACTTCTCATAAATTTTTTACAGGAGTTTGACATGAAAAAAGGATTTAAAGCGGTGCTTGCGGCTATTTTGCTCTCATTTTTTCCATTATCAGCGCAGTACTCTCACCATGAAGTGAAAACACAGCTGCCGCAGGAGATATTTTCAAAAGGCATCATTGAGGCTATAGATTTGACGAATAAAAAAGTTACTATTACGTATGAGAGCATAGAGGCTTTGTCGTGGCCTGCAATGACTATGCGATTTACATTTGAAGATGAAGAGTTGGTAAAAAATCTAAAAGTTAAAGACAGCGTGGAGTTTGGCTTCATACAGCAAGGGAGAGTCTCATTTTTAAAGAGTATCAAACCGATATGAAAATCTTAAAAACAGCCGTTTTGATTTTATTCTCAAATGTTTTGGTATTTTTAGCGACTTGGTACTATTTTTACACTCCGCCAGAAACGCAAAAAGAGAGGCAGGTGCTTTTTTGGTATGATCCTATGTACCCAAATACAAGATTTGACGCTCCTGGACAGTCTCCTTTTATAGATATGGATTTGGTGCCGAAATATGCCGATGAAGAGCAGATAAACAGCGTCAGGATAGACTCTGTACAAACACAAAATTTGGGACTTCGCACTGCAAAAGCTTATAACTGAACGCTTATTTTTTCGCAAAGTGTGCCTGCGGTTTTGGATTATAACAACCACAGTACGGTTATAATTCAGCCGCGTTCATATGGATTTGTTGAAAAATCATACGCATTTAGCGCAGGGGACAGCGTCAAAAAAGGCGATATTCTCATGGAGATAACAGTCCCTGAATGGGTAGAGGCTCAAAGCGAATATCTCTTCTCAAAAAATATAAGCGCACTAAAACGCTTAAGTCTTTTAGGTATGCCTGAACATAATATCCAAACGCTGCAAAAAACGCTGAAAGTTCAAACAAGATTTACAATAAAAGCTCCGATAAGTGGCGTCATCACAAAATATGAGTTAAGAGAAGGGATGAATTTCGCAAAAGAGAGTATAATAGCACAAATCCAAAGTATCTCTTCCATATGGGCAGAAGCTTTCGCGCCAGAATCTTTAGCCGCTTTTATCAACAAAAAGAGTGAGTTTAGTATATACATCCCGTCGTTAAAACAGGAGTTTAGCCTCCCCTTTGTAACGATTTTGCCAAGCGTCAATCAAGCCACCAGAACCCTCAATCTAAGAGCTAAGATAGATAATCCCAAAGGCATATACAAGCCCGGCATGAACGCATATATTAATATCAAAATGCAAAGCGAACCGATGATTCTCCTCCCATCAAGCGCAGCAATAAACATCGGCAACGAACAGCGTATCATCACTGTGGACGGCGATATGGCATTTGTGCCAAAACTTATAAAAATTCTCGGCGAATCAAACGGATTAACAGTCGTCAGCGGTTTGGAAGAGAATGAGAGCGTTGTAAAAACGGGTGTTTTTTTGATAGACTCAGAGGCTGATATACAAGGTGTGCTTGATAGAAGGAGAAAGAGTGCTGATGATTGAATATGTCATTAGAGCTTCAATAAAAACCGTTTTTTGGTGATTATATGTATGGTTTTTGAGCATTTTCGGCATTTGGGCAGTTAAAAATACCCCGATTGACGCACTTTCTGACCTATCTGATGTACAAGTTATAGTGCGCACAAGTTATCCGTCTCAAGCCCCGCAAATCGTAGAAACTCAGATAACTTATCCACTCTCTACTCTCATGCTCTCCGTTCCCGAAGCAAAGAGTGTGAGAGGATTTTCATCGTTTGGAGAGTCTTTTATCTATGTCATTTTTGAAGACGGTACGGATTTGTACTGGGCAAGGTCGCGAGTTTTGGAGTATCTAAATCAAGCTGAACTTCCCGCAAGAGTTACTCCGCAAATCGGACCCGACGCCACGGGGATAGGATGGATATACGAATATGTTTTGATAGATAAAACAAACCGTTATGACCTCTCGGAGTTAAGAAGCCTGCAAGACTGGTTTTTAAAATTTGAACTTAAAACCGTTCCAAATATCGCTGAAGTAGCCTCTATCGGCGGCGTTGTCAAAGAGTATCAGATAATTGTAGAACCAATGAAATTAGTCCAATATAATGTACTACTTTCCGATATCAAGCAAGCTCTTAGCAAATCAAATCAAGAGATGGGCGGCTCCGTCGTAGAGTTGGCGGAGGCTGAATACATGGTGCG
>JAISNG010000131.1 GCA_031276365.1 Campylobacteraceae bacterium
CTCCTTCACGCCTCTTGTCTCAAGCACTTTTTTGACCGAATACTTCATGTCGGTGGGATTTAGAAATTGCCCTTTTTTTATATTTACTACGCATTTTGTCTTTGCCGCCGCAACAAGCAAATCCGTTTGGCGGCATAAAAAAGCCGGAATCTGCAATACATCTACTACTTCGCCTACGGGATATGCTTGCGTATAGTCATGAATATCCGTCAAAAGTTTAAAGCCGAATTCGCCTCTTACCTCATCCAAAAGTTTCAATCCCTCATCAAGTCCTGGACCCCTGAAGCTATCTATACTTGTCCTGTTTGCTTTATCAAAGCTTGATTTGAAATAAAAATCTATACTCTCATCTTCGTGATACTTCACAAGCTTTTTCGCAACGCGAAAAAGCGATTCCCTGCTCTCAATTACGCAAGGACCTGCTATCAAAATCATACTTTCTCCTTAGCGACCAGCACGCCGCCTAAAATGACGAGTATTATACCAAATAAACCAAACAAATCGGGAAGTGCGCCCCACAATACAATGCCGAATATCACAGCAAAAATGATATCCGCATAACTTACCGCCGAAACTATGCCCGCTTTTGCCGCTCCATAAGCCTTTGTCATAAAAATTTGCGCAATAGTCGCAAAAACTCCCATACATATTATATAAAACCACTCTATGCCCTTTGGTATGACTACCTCCCCGAAAATATCTAAAAAGCCAATCTCAAAAAAACTCTGCGACAAAGCCATGAAAAACGGGCAAATAGTTCCTGTTCCCATAAAGAAAAGGACGATAGTTCTTGTATCATAGTATTTTCTAAGCTCCCGCACGCTCGTATATGCTAAAGCCGCGCCTATACCGCTGAAAAGCCCCATAATATCGGTTGTTTTAAGGGTAAATCCACTTGGCTTCATGATGAAAATCACTCCGATAAATCCTATGAAAACAGCCGCCCATCCATTTTTGCCGATTTTCTCATTTAACGCAAAAAATGCTATAACCGCCGTAAATATCGGAGCCGTTCTTGAAAATGTCATAGCATCTGCCAAAGGAATATGCGCAATGTTGTAAAACCATGCAAGTAACGCTAAGAAACCAACAATTGCCCTAAAAAATAAAAGTCCGATTCTGCCGCCCCTGTTTTTTAACGGCATATTAAAAAGTGTCGCGCCGATAATCGCAATGCCAAAGATATTTCTAAAAAATGTTATCTCCAAAACGCCTAAAGAGCTGCTTAAAATTTTTACGAAAACTCCCATGAGAGCAAAACAAAATGACGCTATTAGCATGTACAAAACACCGTCATTTATCTTAAACAAGCTCATATTTTATCCCAAAAATGTTTTCGGGATTGTATAGAAGTTTGCCTTACAAAGTTGTTACGGACGTTGCAAATCATAACTTACGCCTTTATTTAGGAAAAAAAATGTAAAATCACTTTTTAGTTTATTTTACAAGGTTTTATTTGAAAACAATCGCGCTTATAGGGCTTCCAAATGTCGGCAAAAGTTCGCTGTTTAACCGTATTGCAAAAGAGCGGATTGCCATAACTTCCGAAGTTAGCGGAACAACAAGAGACATACGCTACAAAGATGTTGAGATAGAGGGCAGAGAGTGCCGTCTGGCTGACACGGGAGGACTTGACAACTCAACCGTCCTTTTTGAAAATGTAAAAAAACAGTCGCTCAAAGCTGCCAAAGAGGCGGATATTTTACTGTTTGTAACAGATGGAAAAGTTTTGCCTCATGATGGTGAAAAAAAACTCTTTTTTGAGCTTCAAAAATTAAACAAACCTATAGCTTTAGTCATCAACAAAATAGATAATGAAAAAGAGGAAGAGAGAGCTTGGGAATTTTATCAATTCGGTGCGAAAAATATTCTTACGCTCTCTGTTTTGCACAATAGAGGCATTGCGAAACTCTTTTCGTGGATTGTCCAATATCTGCCCGCGCCGCAGCAAGAGACTATTTTGGAAGACGATGATGATTTCGCATTGGAAGAGATTTTGAGTCAAGAGGATAAGAAAGATATTGATAACGACGGCTTGATAAATGTAGCGATTATCGGACGTGTGAATGTAGGCAAAAGCTCGCTTTTAAATGCTATCGTGGGAAATGAACGCTCTGTTGTAAGCGAAGTTGCGGGAACGACAATAGATCCGGTTGACGAGATGATGATATATAACGACAAGAGGTTAAATTTTGTTGATACGGCAGGCATTAGAAAGCGAGGCAAGATAGAGGGTATAGAAAAGTATGCGCTAAATAGAACCTCATCTATGCTTGAACGCTCCGATATCGCGCTTTTGGTGTTGGATGCTAGCGAAGCGTTTACCGAACTTGATGAGAGGATAGCAAGCCTTGTCGATAAATACGAACTTGGCTGTATCATCATTTTAAATAAATGGGACAAGGCAAGAGATAGTTTTGAGAAAATTACGGCAGACGTGAGATATAAATTTAAATTTCTCCATTATGCTCCTATTCTCACGCTCTCCGCGCTATCCAAACAAAGAGTCCACAAAATCAATGATTTAATACTCAAAGTGTATGAAAAATATACTTTAAGAGTACCGACTTCAAAGCTCAATGAAACCATACAAGAGGCGTGCAGAAGACATCAATTACCATCAGACAAGGGAAGACATGTAAGGATATATTTTGCAACACAGTTTGGTACAAAACCACCGCGTTTTGCGCTTGTCATGAATAGACCCAAAAGTCTTCATTTCAGCTATAAAAGATTTTTAGCAAACAAAATAAGAGAAGAGTTTGGCTTTGAAGGCGCACCCGTTATCATAGTTGCAAGAGCAAGAGGCGAGAAAGACAATGAAAATCAGTAATAGCGGCAATCTGCTCTTTATCGGTTTTATGGGCGTGGGCAAAAGTACTTTGGCAAAAGAGCTGGCAAAAGAGTGCGGGAGCGTCTGCCTTGATACGGATAAAATCATAGAAAATATGGAAAGCAAAAAGATAAAAAAGATATTTGAGAGCAAGGGCGAAGAGTATTTTAGAGAGCTTGAACAAAAAGTGGCGTTTTGGCTTGAAAAAAATGTCCGAAATTCAATCATCTCCACAGGCGGAGGATTTATAGCGGTCAAAAATCTCAAAAAAATCGGCAAAATCATATATCTCAAATCAAGTTTCGAAGGCATTATAAAAAGGCTTGAAAACAGTCCCAAAGCCAAAGAGAAATTGGCAAAACGCCCGCTTTTACAGGATAAGAAAAAGGCAAAGGAGCTGTTCAAAAAACGAAGTGATATTTATGAAAAATTAGCCGATATTATCATCAACATTGAAAAATACAAAAATGAAAAAGATATAATAAAAGAGTTGGTAAAATATCATTAAAAGGTGTACACGATGAAGCTTGTTGTTTTTTGCATTGTTTTGGTGGCGATTGTATTTTTCTTTCGCGACGATATAGTAGGCACAGTGGTTGGGGATTTGAAGCATATTCCGCCTGCGGTTGCAAAGTATAATACGCAAGTATTTGGCATAGACTATTTCCAAGCTCATGGAAGAGAGGCGCTGGAGATTCAAGGCATCTGCGGTCAAAATAGCGGTTGGCGGCGTGAAGAGATGACAAGAATTTTTGCTCAAAACTGCATCAACGCGGAGAGTATAAAATGATTTTAACTGACAAATAGCCTTTTTTGGCACGATTAAATTATTAGGAATTTTAATGAGAACATTAACAGGCATTCAGCCGTCAGGCGCACTGCATCTTGGCAACTATTTTGGCGCAATAAAACAGATGCTGGATTTACAGCAAAACGACGAACTATTTTTATTTATACCAAACCTCCATGCGCTGACAACGCTCAAAGATGCCAATACGCTGCGAACAAATACTATTGAAGCAGCGGCAACTCTGCTCTCTCTTGGCATAGACCCCGATAAAACGATATTTTGGGTGCAGTCAGATGTTAAAGAGGTGCTTGAACTATACTGGATACTCTCTGCTTACACTCCCATAGGACTGCTTGAGAGGGCTCACGGCTATAAGGACAAAGTCGCGAAGGGTATTTTGCCAAACCATGCGCTCTTTTCGTATCCTGTTTTGATGGCTGCGGATATACTGCTTTACAGTGCAAATAGAGTTCCTGTCGGAAAAGACCAGATACAACATGTGGAGATTACGCGCGATATAGCTTTGAAATTTAACAACGAACATGGAGATATATTTACTATCCCCGAAGCCAAAATAGAGGAAAACGTCGCACTTGTCCCGGGACTTGACGGCGCAAAGATGAGCAAAAGTTACAAAAATACGATAGATATATTTTTAAGCGAAAAAGAGCTTCAATCAAGAGTCGGCAAAATCGTAACCGATTCAACGCCTGTTGAAGAGCCCAAAGACCCATATACATGTAACGTTTTTGCGCTGGCAAAACTTTTTTTGGACAAAAAAGCCCAAGATGAACTTGCCGTGCGCTACAAAAAAGGCGGCGAAGGGCATGGGCA
>JAISNG010000150.1 GCA_031276365.1 Campylobacteraceae bacterium
CAAAGCGGCAACTTTCATACGCGACATCAGCGACATCATGATGAGTTCACCATCAATCGTCATAGGAGCGTTTATCTATGCGATTTTGGTTCATCCTTTCGGACATTTTTCAGGCTGGGCAGGCATAGCCGCGCTCGTGGTCATAATGGTGCCGATAGTCTTAAGAGTAACCGACGATATGCTCTCATTGGTTCCGCAAACTCAAAGAGAAGCCGCTGCCGCCTTGGGAGCTTCAAGATACAAAGTCATAACAGGAGTCGTTTACAGAGGCGCAAAAACAGGCATTTTAACAGGAGCATTACTAGCGATTGCAAGTTTAAGCGGCGAAACCGCCACACTTCTATTTACATCGTTTAATAACAATTTTTTTAGTATGGATTTAAGCGCGCCCGTATCATCGCTTACGGTTACTATGTTCAACTATGCGACAAGTCCTTATGCCGATTGGCAGGCTCTTGGCTGGGCGGCTGCATTTTTGCTGTCTGTTTTCGTGCTTGGTATAAATATACTCGGCAGAGTAATTATCAAAAAAAGGAGATAATTTGTCAACTATTGCAAATGTCAAAGAGCAAAAAGCCATTGAAGTGGTAAATCTCTCTTTTACTTACGCTAACACACAACAAAGCAGTCTAACATGCATAAATATGCCTATCGCGCAAAATAAAATCACCGCCCTCATAGGTCCAAGCGGCTGCGGCAAGACTACGCTTTTGCGATGTTTTAATCGTATTCATGATTTATACGCAGGTAATATTTATGATGGCAAAATCATCTTTAATAACCAAAATATACTTGAACCTAAAACCGATTTGATTGAATTGCGCACAAAAATCGGTATGATTTTTCAAAAGCCGACTTCATTTCCTATGTCCATTTGGGATAATATCGCATACGGTTTGAGGCTAAAGGGCATACATGCAAAATCCGAATTAAACGACAAGATAGAGAAAGCCTTAAAGGGCGCTGCTATCTGGAATGAGGTCAAAGACAGGCTGAGAAGCGATGCAAATTCGCTATCAGGCGGTCAGCAGCAGAGGCTTTGCATAGCCCGTGCGATAGCTGTAGAGCCGCAGGTGCTATTGTTTGACGAACCGACATCAGCGCTTGATCCAATCTCAACACAGGCGGTTGAACAACTCATAACAGAGCTTAAAAACAGTGTCAGCATCATCATCGTAACGCACAATATGCAGCAAGCCGCGCGCGTAAGCGACTATACGGCGTTCATGTATCTTGGGGATTTGATAGAGTTAAGCCCGACAAAAGAGCTTTTCGTAACTCCCAAAGAGAAATTCACGGAAGAGTATATCACAGGCAAGTTTGGGTGATGCGCCATGTATGCTATTGATACCCTCATAAATCAATACTCCAAGGAACGTAAACTTTCCAAACTGCATGAGAAGATTTTGCGGTGGATACTGCCGCGTCTATTTCATGAAAAAGAGTTTATAGAGTTTGAGAAAAAATACCCAAGCCTTAAGGGTATAGATTGCATTGATGAGATACTGCGTTATTTTGAGTTTAGATGCGAATCCGACAGCGCTGATTTGGAAAATATCCCCTCTCATGGCACTGTAATATTTATAGCCAACCACCCCACAGGTTCGCTTGATGGTTTAGCGCTTTTGAAGATGATATCTTCCGTAAGACCTGATGTAAAGACAATATCCAATCGTATCTTCTCTCATGTAAAAGCGCTGAGCGACATATTCATACTTGTGGACAATATGGGAGGACAAACACAGCGCAGTCAAATCAGAGAGATTCATGAGCATTTGCGAAACAAAGGAGCTTTGATAGTCTTTCCTGCCGGCGAGGTATCAAGACTTACCCCCAAAGGGATAAAAGACCGCAGATGGAACGGCGGATTTGTTAAACTTGCTTCGCGCGTTCATGCAAGCATAGTGCCCGTCCATGTAAAGGGCAGGAACAGTGTACTGTTTTATCTTTTGTCCATGATTTACAAGCCTCTTTCCACATATTTTCTCATAGATGAGATGTTCAAACAAAAAGGCAAAAGCATAAAGGTAAGGATAGGCAAACGCATACCATATGAGTATTGGAATAACTCCAAAGTATCTCCAGCCCAAATAGCCAAATCTCTTAAAAAACATGTATATCAAATAGGCAAAGGCAAAAAAGGGCACATCAAAGGTGAAGCGCCCATAGCTCTGCCGTCTGAGCGGATAGCTCTCAAGAGCGCTCTTGAAAAGTGTGAGATTTTGGGAAAGACTTCTGATGATAAGAGTATCTATTTGTATAAAAGAGGTGAAGAGGAGGCATTTTCACCGATACTTCATGAACTTGGAAGATTGAGGGAGATAGCTTTCAGAGCTGTCGGGGAGGGAAGCGGCAGAAGGCTTGATTTGGATTGTTACGATAACTACTACTGTCATTTGATACTGTGGGACAATCATCAGCTTGACATAGTCGGGGCTTACCGTTTTATGCCTACAGACGAATATAAAAATACAAAGATGCTCTACAGCGATACTCTGTTTGACTACAATGAAAACATGAGCGAGATTTTAAAACAGAGTATTGAACTTGGAAGAAGTTTTATACAGCCAAAATACTGGGGCAAAAAAGGGTTGGATTATCTTTGGCAGGGTATCGGAGCGTATGTTGCGAAAAATCAGAAATACAGGTATCTGTTCGGACCGGTCTCTATCTCCTCATCAATACCGATAGCTGCCCGCGACTTGCTCGTGGCATTTTACAGGCTCTATTTTGCTCCTAAAAATATGATTGCCGCATCCAAACGCCCGTATCCATCAACAAAGTTATTGGCGCTTGAAAAATTCAACGGCAATGACTACAAGAATGATATGCGAATTCTCAAAAGCATGCTTAACAATATGAACTGCGGTATCCCCACACTTTACAAGCAGTATTCGGAACTTTGCGAAGAAGAAGGCGTGCAGTTTATGGATTTTGGTATTGACCCTGATTTTAACGACTGCATAGACGGGCTTGTGTTTGTGGATATATCCATGCTGAAAAATTCACGCTATGAGCGGTATATCGCGCCGTATTTGCCAAAATCCTCAATCGGAAGAAAAGGGCAGGGCAAAACAGCCGCTTAGATAATATTTTGGTTATTCTCCACTGAATATTGGTATTCCTAATGAATCTTTTGGTCGCTTTTTATAATTTTCAGCTGATATTTGCATTTTTTGCGCGCTTGTAAGCTGACCTTTACTATATCTTCCTTCATATGCATTTGCGCATTCTGCATCAAACCAATCTTCGCATGAATCTATTTTCTTTTCAGCCTCATCCCAATGCTTTTTATAATACTGAACAGATTTTGCTGAACTGCTTTTAGCTTCACCTGCATTACTGCAACCAACCATAAGCGATAACGCAGCTAAATTAAAAAGCGTTTTTTATAGTAAGCCCACTTAAAAAAATTTATATTATTCTCTGCTTTTTTATATAAAAAAGCAGATTATTTTAACAAAATGCCTACGCATGAACACGGGCTGACTTTTCAAGTGAAAGGGTTAAAAAGGTGAAAAAATTATAATAAAAGGCAACTAAAGCATGTTGGCGTTAAGAGTCCGCGCTCTAACGCCCTTTTTTGCCGCCAAAACTCTTTTTACTTTCACCGCTTCTTTCATTTCTGCCGCGCTCTTTGCCTGAAGAGCGGCTTTTGTTGCGAAATCGCCCGCCGCCGCGGCGTTTATCGTCATCTTTGGCGCGCTCTTTTTTTATATAATTTTCAAAAGTTTTGCTGTCCACGCCTATGGAGTTGGGTCCTTTTGTGTCAGCTTTGCCGATAAGCAGTGAAATGGCTTTGTATGCTATCTGCGCCAAATCAAGCTCTTTTTCCAATTCGTTTACTATCTGCGCGGCTGTAGTGTCTATATTTGCCGACAGTATATTTTGAGCAAGTTTTTTGACATTGTTTGCTTTCATCTCAAACAGAGTTGGAATTTGCTTTTGCGTTAATTTCGTACCTACCGTTTTGGCAATCCGCTGTAAACTGTGGTACTCTATGGGCGTTAAAAGTGTAATCGCCGTTCCCTTTTGTCCTGCTCTTGCGGTTCTGCCTATACGGTGGACGTAACTCTCAGGGTCAAACGGCATGTGATAATTAAAAACGTGCGTTATCTCCTTGACATTAAGTCCGCGTGCGGCAACATCGGTAGCAACAAGCGTATCTATATCGCCGTTTCTGAAAGATTTGATAACTTCCTCACGCTGAGGCTGCTCCATGTCTCCGTGAAGCGTTTTTGTGATGAAACCTGAGGCTATAAGTTTTGTGCCGAGCCTGTCAACCTCTTTTTTCGTACGGCAGAATATTATTGACTTTTGCGGGTCTAAAGTCTCTAAAAGCCTTATAATAGCGTCGTCGCGTTCATACTCTTCTATAATATAATACTGCTGTTCTATATCGGTGTTTGTTGTGGCATTTTGAGGCGTTACGCTGACAAAAGCTGGATTGTTCAGTATCCTTTTAGCCAAAGCTTTGATTGGTTCGGGCATAGTTGCGGATAAAAGCATTGTCTGGCGCTCTTTTGGAATGCGCGCAAATATTGCCTCTATATCGTCCAAAAATCCCATGTCAAGCATTTCATCGGCTTCGTCAAGGATAACTATTTTAGGTTCAAAGCCGTACAGTTTATTGCTCTTGAGCAAGTCCAGAAGTCTGCCCGGTGTTGCTACTACGACATTTGCACCCTGTTCTATAAGTTTTAATTGGCGCGAATACGAACTACCGCCGTAAACCGTTACCGTGTGGATATTTCTGTATCGTCCGAAAGAGTACATCTCATCGCTTATTTGTGTTGCAAGCTCTCTTGTCGGCGTTATAACTAAAATCTGAACGCCCTTTTGCGCCGTGTTTATCATGCTAAGTGCGGGCAGTGAAAATGCCGCCGTTTTGCCTGTGCCTGTCTGTGCCTGTCCGACAACGTCGCGTCCGCTCAAAATAACAGGTATTATGTCCCGCTGTATCGGGCTTGGTTCTTTAAATCCCGCGTCTTTTACCGCCCGAAGCACATGCTCATGCAAGCCGAAATTTTCAAATTCATTCATCTGTTTGTCCTAATAATTTTTATGTTTAAAGTTTAGTTTTCAAGCTTGGAAGTGCAATACTAAGGCATCAATAACGCAAGAACTAAAATAAAGCGCATATTATAGCAGAAAATTTAAAAATTTAAGCTTTTTTATCTATTTGGTTTCATTTGCGCTGATTATGTCTCTTTTGCCCGTTATCCTGTTTTCTGTCCTTTCGCCCCATACATCGCCGAACAGCATAGTTTT
>JAISNG010000014.1 GCA_031276365.1 Campylobacteraceae bacterium
TCGTCCGCTTTTTTGAACGAAAAATAGTCTTTTGGAAAGGACGGGATTGATTTTGAAAATTTGTTTAGGAGGTCATTTATGAACAGCAGATTTTTATTGATATTTTTATCAATATTCACAATAACCGCTTTGAGCGCAGACTCAAGTAAGGTTTTGACAGAGAAGTCTTCCGTTGTAAGGATAGCAACTCAACAGATGCCAAATGATGAGAATATAGCAAAAGCTAAAAAATACTTTGACGCTATAGGCGTTGATGTAAAGCTTTTGGAGTTTGACTCGGGTGCGGCTGTAGTAAACGCGATAGCATCGGGCAGTATAGATATAGGACTTGTCGGAACCACTCCCGCAGCAACTGCCATATCCAAAAATCTTGGCGTTGAACTTATCTGGATTCATGGGGTTTTAGGCAAATCCGAAGCTTTGGCAGTCAAAAACAGTGCAAATATCAAAAGTATTAAGGATTTGAAAGGTAAAAAAGCGGCGGCTCCATTTGGCTCTACAGGACACTACAGTCTTTTAAGCGCACTTGAACTAGACGGATTGAAACCTTCCGACGTTACGATACTTGATTTGCAGCCAAAAGATATTTTTGCTGCATGGAAAAGAGGCGATATAGATGCTGCGTATGTGTGGGATCCTGTGCTTACATCGCTTTTAGACGACGGCTTTATACTGCTTACGAGCGAGGATTTGGCAAAAGATGGCGTGATAACGGCAGATGTTGAAGTGGTAAGCGCAAAGTTTGGCAAAAAATACCCAAATGTTGTAGCTGAGTATATAAAAGCGCTTTCAAAGGCTCAAGATGATTACCATAACGATTTTAACGGTACAATCAAGACTTTGGCAAAATATTTTCAAATCAGCGAAACAGACGCCAAAGCTCAAATACTTGGCAACGTATGGCTAAACGCAAAAGAGCAGCTTGACAGTAAATATCTTGGCAAAAGAGGCAAAATCGGGGATATAGCTTTAGCTCTTAAGAAAACGGCTGATTTTTTAGAAAAACAAAAATCCATAGAAAAAGCGCCTCCGCTTGAAGTGTTTCAAAAAGCTGTAAATCCGCTTTATATTGAACTTTCTTTGGAAAAATAACCATTTGTCCCGCTTTTGCGGGGCAGAAAATCCAACATGAACGATAAAAACTGCAGCATCTCTTTAAAAGATATAGGCGTAACTTATAACAGCGGCGGCAAAAACAGCGTAAATGCCATAGAGGATATAAATCTTGAGATAAAAAGTAGAGAATTTATAGCTGTTTTGGGACCTTCAGGCTGCGGCAAAAGCACACTTTTAAACATACTTGCTGGTTTTGTGAAGCCTACGCGCGGCACTGCCTTGATGAACGGCAAACCTATAACCGCTCCAAGTTTTGAGCGCGGAGTAGTATTTCAAACGCCTATATTATATCCATGGCTTAGTGTTATGGAAAATGTGGAGTTTGGGCTTAAAATGAGAAAATTTGATAAAAAAGAGAGATTGAGGCTTTGTGAGAAATACCTTAAAGAGGTTGAACTACTTGAGTTTAAAAACTATAAATCTTATGAACTCTCAGGCGGTATGCGCCAGCGTGCGGCTTTGGCGCGCGCACTTGCGGGAACGCCATCAATCATACTGTTGGATGAACCGTTCGGCGCGTTAGATGCATTTACCAAAATCAATATGCAAATTTTGACAAGAATGATATGGGCAGGCGGCAAAAGTACATTTTTTCTCATAACGCATGATGTGGATGAGGCTTTGAGTCTTGCTACAAGGGTGATTGTTATGTCCAAAAGACCAGGCAGGATTTTAAAAGAGTTTGACGTGGAGTTCACATATCGCATAAATGAGACAGTTTTGGACAAAACTCGCTTTTCAAAGGAGTATATTTCGTTAAGAGAGGAGATACTAAGTCTCATTCATCACCAGACAAGCGATGCAAGCGGATATATTATTTAGGCATCTTTTACTGTCGCTTGTCTTGTTCTAAGGCACACTTTTGCTAAATTCATCACTATTAAAAATAACCATATATTGTTAAAATAACTCATGACATCTTTTAAAGATATTTTGGTATAATCACAAAATTTTGTACAATACTATAAAATATTACTTTGTTATAAAGAAATGGAAATGCTTAAACTTAATTCACTAAATATACAAAACTATCGCAACTTGAAAAAGTTAACAATTAGTACTTTAGATAGAGTAAATCTTATTACTGGCAAAAACAATACAGGCAAGTCAACAATTCTTGAAGCCATTGCTATATATGCAACCAATGGTAGCATAATTGATGAATTGCTTTTTGAAAGAGGTGAATACTCTGATCACAATGAATTTTTGCAAAGAAGAAGAAGAGTAGAAAACGAAGCAGAAAATAATACAATAGAAAACAATATAAAAACTTTATCATCTTTGTTTACGGATAGATTAATTGGTTTTGACCAATCTAATGCTATTCTTATAGGTCACATAGAAAACACTTTGTTTGGAGAAAAACCATCCATTCCTAAGTCTATCTCTTTGGGATTTAAAAAATACACAATAGAATTAGCCAAAAGTGATTCCGGAATGCCTACAAGTAGAAAAATTGTTTTGCAAGATGATTTGCAAGATGATTATGGGGATTCTAAAGTTGGCTTTGAAATAAAAACTGGAAATATTTCTTATGATTTTCTTAAACTCGACAGCGAAAGATTTTTTAGATCTAATTTTAGAGTAACAAATAGTAATTATAATATTCAATTTATTAAAACAAAAAATATTAATAAACAAAAAAATGGAAATCTCTTTGACAAAATCGCGCTTACCGGAAAAGAAAAATATATAATTGATGCACTTAAAATAATCGAACCATCAACAGAAAGAATCGCTTTTATTGAAAGTGATTTTTCAGATGCAAGAAAGCCTGTTATTAAACTTTCAAATTCAAAATATGTGCTACCACTACAAAGTATGGGTGATGGCATTAATCGTATATTAACGATTATTCTTGCATTAGTTAATGCTGATAATGGTTTTTTGCTGATTGATGAATTTGAAAATGGATTACACTATTCTGTCCAAAAAAAATTGTGGAAAACAATATTTGAATTAGCAAAAAAACTAAATGTGCAAGTATTTGCAACAACGCATAGTAGTGATTGTATTGATAGTTTCGGAGCTGTTTTAAATGATATTAATGACGCAAGCGGCAAATTAATTCGTCTAGAGAATAACAATAATGGTATTGAATGTATTGAATTTAATGCAAATGAATTAAAAATTGCCAGCGAGCGCAACATTGAAATTAGATGACAAAAGAAACAGACTACGATAAAAAACTTTTGGTTGAAGGCAAAAATGACCAACATATAATTTTAGCATTGTGTAAAAAATTTAAAATTGATGAAGTTTTTAACGTTATAGATTGTGAAGGTATTGATAATATTTATCAAAGTATTCCTGTCTTTTTAAAAAAATCAGGTATTAAAACAATAGGTGTTATAATTGACGCTGATAATGATATAAAATGTAGTTATAATAGAATCAAAAATAGATTGTCTTCAGAAGGTATACATATACCGAGTGATTTATCAGAAGATGGAATTATTGAAACACAAAATAAAATTAAAATAGGCATTTGGATTATGCCAAATAACAATTTAAATGGTACCATTGAAGACTTTATATCTTTTCTTGTTCCTAAAGATGACACATTGATGCCGATTGCCATTTTAACTCTTGACAATATTGAACAAAACAGATTAAATAGATATCCGCTTGGGCATAAAAATAAAGCTAAAATTCATACTTGGCTTGCATGGCAAAAAAATCCAGGCATTCCTATTGGTGCAAGCATTGGGCAAGGATATTTAGATGCCAAGCATGAAGTATGTAAAAAACTAATCGCATGGTTGAAAAAATTATTTGACGCAAAACACTAATGAAATAGAAATTATAAATTAAATTTAAAACTATTTTAATATTAAATAATTTTTAAATTATATACAATATAGAAATACTTATTATAAATAGCAAAATTATACTTGCAAAATCGCTTTGTTGAAACCAATCTGCTTGGTTTTTGTCAATAACTTGGCTTTTTAGCCTAATCCGATACTTTCATTTTTGCAGCTGATAGATGGTTTTTGAAATCATCTGCAGATTTCCCCAATATATTTTTAAGCATTTTATCAAATCTATTGAATTTTTAATTTTTTAGCAGTAAAATTTATGTTTTATTTTAAATCCACACAAAGAGAGGTCTTCTATGAAATTTGCGCAGTATTTGCCGCGAAGCGTAATGATTTTCAAAAACTACAAAACAAACATGTTTACAGCCGACTTGATAGCTGGTGTTACGGTTGCTATTGTTGCGCTGCCGCTTGCAATGGCGTTTGCGATAGCCTCGGGAGTTGAACCAGAAAAAGGGCTTTTTACAGCAATAGTAGCGGGATTTATCATCTCAGCTTTCGGCGGAAGTAGATATCAAGTAGGAGGACCGACAGGCGCTTTTGTCGTCGTACTGTATGCCGTGATGTTAAAGCACAATTACGACGGACTTGTGATAGCTGTCTTTTTGGCAGGCATTATGCTAATGTTTATGGGTTTTTTCAGGCTTGGAAATATCATCAAATTTATACCTTACCCCGTTACTGTTGGCTTTACTACAGGCATAGCGCTTATCATATTTACTTCACAGATAAAGGATTTTCTGGGACTTCCGATAGAGTCTATGCCAGCTGACTTTGTAGAACAGGTAAAAACTTACGGCTCATTTATCAAAGATATTTCGCCTGTCTCTTTTGCGCTCGGCGTTTTTGGAATTTTTATCATTTTATCTTGCAAGCGTTTTTGCCCGAAGATTCCAGGACCCATAGCGGTTATCATCATTTTATCTCTCGTAGTATGGGCGTTCGGGCTTGATGTGGACACGATAGGAAGCAAATTTAAGAGTATCCCAAATATGCTTCCAAGTCCATCTTTGCCCGCATTTTCACTTGAAAAAATAAGAGCCGTATTTCCCGATGCCGTAACTATCGCTATCTTAGGCGCTATAGAATCCCTGCTCTCAGCTGTCGTAGCAGACGGTATGACAGGCGACAGGCACCACTCAAACAAAGAGCTTGTAGCGCAGGGAACGGCAAATATACTCTCCGTAATTTTCGGCGGAATAGCAGCCACAGGCGCCATAGCAAGAACCGTAACAAACATAAAAGCCGGTGCTTTCAGTCCGCTTGCAGGTATGCTTCATGCACTCTTTTTATTGCTTTTTATGTTTTTTTTATCTTCGCTTATACTTTTGATACCGCTTTGCGCTCTCTCTGCCATACTCGTAGTGGTTGCATGGAACATGAGCGAATTTCACCATTTTAAAGCGATACTTTTAAACTCCGAAAGACACGATGCGATAGTGCTTGTAACTACATTTGCACTGACTGTGTTTATTGATTTGAACACGGGCGTTCAAACGGGCATAATGATGGCGGCGCTTTTATTTATCAAGCGTATGATAGACGTAACGCAGATAACGGACAAAAAAGCCGCCATAAAAGATTTGGATTTTGACGCGGTAAATTATGATGAAGAGCTTGACGACGCAGACGCTCTGTCCAAAAAACATGTCCCTGAAGGTGTGGAAGTTTATGAGATAGGAGGTCCGTTTTTCTTCGGCATAGCCGACAAGTTAAAGGGTGTATTGGATATAGTTTCAACACCGCCCAAAGTCTTTATCTTGAGAATGAGAAAAGTGCCGATGATAGATGAGACGGGCTATCACGCGCTGGAGGAGTTTTACAATATGTGCAGGGTGAAAAATACCATTTTGATACTCTCAGGCGTTTCAAAGGAGATAAAAAAGAGGCTTGAAAAAAAGGGAATGGACAAACTTTTGGGCGCGCAAAATATCACAAATCATATTGACAGCGCACTTAGGCGCGCCTCAGAAGTTTTAGAGTTAAATAGTGATAATATTTAAGCCACTAAACGTTAAAGGACTATAATGCAAAGAAAGCATATATACAATCCCAGCTCCAACGAGAGTTTAAACAACCGCAGAATTTTTGGCGGTAATCCTCACGGCATTCTGAACTTCACAAAGGCAAAATATACATGGGCGCTGAAGCTTTGGGACGTTATGGAGGCAAATACGTGGTTTCCACGCGAAGTTGATACAACAAACGATGTTGTTGATTATAATAAAAACCTCACAGCTCCAGAAAAACGCATGTATGATTTGGTCTGGTCGCAGTTAATCAGTATGGACAGTTTCCAAACGAATAATTTAGCCGACAACATCAACCCATACATCACCGCTCCAGAAGTAAACGCCTGTCTTGCACGTCAAGCTTACGAGGAGGCGAACCACTCCAAATCATATGCCGTTATGGCTGAAGCGATTTGCGACAATACCGACCTTATCTATGAAATGGAGAAACACGACGATGTTTTGCGCAAGAAAAACGACTACATTTCAAGTGTCTATGAGCAGCTGGCAGGCGATGTAAACGAGGAAAAGATAGTACTTGCGATGTTTGCAAATCAGATACTTGAAGGGCTCTATTTTTATGCGGGTTTTACCTCCATATACTCTTTGGCAAGAGCGGGTAAAATGCTTGGAAGCGCACAGATGATAAGATTTATTCAGCGTGATGAGATAACGCATCTGCTGCTTTTTCAAAATATGATAAACAGCACTCAAAAAGAACGCCCCGAACTCTTCACAAAAGAGCTTAAGGACAAAGTCTATGATATGTTCAAAACAGCAGGCGCGCTGGAGATAGAGTGGGGCAAATATATCACGCAAAATCAAATCATGGGCTTCACGGACGACATAATAGAGCAATATATACAGTACCTCATAGACGAAAGGCTCAAAGCGGTGGGATTTGAAAAGCTTTACAATGTTAAACATCCAATAAAATGGGTGGATGATTTTTCGCGCTTTAACGACCAAAAAACAAACTTTTTTGAGGGCAACGTGAGCAATTACAGCAAAGGAAGCCTCTCTTTTGATGATTTTTAAATATATTAAAGCGTAAAAATGGGCGAATTTGACTCCAAAATAATAGCGCAAAAGTGCCAAAAATTAGCAGACGAAATCTCGTCGCACGTCAAGCTTGACAAAAGCCTATATAATGCATTCGCAAGCATAGAAAGAGAGATTTTTACCCCCAAAGGCTTCAAGCATCAAGCCTACAAGCTTGACCCGCTTCCGCTATCGCAAGACCAGTGGATAAGCTCTCCTCTGACGGTTGCCAAAATGACTTTGGCGTTAGAGATAGACAAAAGCGTGGATTCTGTGCTGGAGATTGGCTGCGGGAGCGGCTATCAAGCGGCGGTTTTGTCAAAACTCATAAGAAGAGTTTTTACTATAGAGAGGATTGAACCGCTGCTTTTAGAAGCTAAAAGATGCTTCAAAATGCTTGGAATCTCAAACATACATACAAGATTTGACGACGGGCAAAAGGGTTGGAGAGATTATGCTCCGTATGATAGGATACTGCTCTCGGCATCCGTCAAAAAAGCGCCTGAAAACCTGCTTGAACAGCTTGGCGAAAATAGCATTTTAGTAGCGCCCGTTGAGTCGGCATCAAAACAGATAATCACACAGTTTATCAAAACAAAAAACGGCATAAGGATAAAAACTTTAGAGGAGTGCCTGTTTGTGCCGATACTTGACGGGATAAGCAGATAAGCCAAACTGCCCTAATCAATAAAAGCGCAAAAAACAACGCTTGCATGAAAAAACTTTGCATCTATTCATGTTTTTCAATACGTGATTAACTCCGTCCTTATTGTAATACATGAAGAGACTTTGTATCTATTCATAGAGCGATAAAATCATAAAAACAGACAGCGGACAAATTTGGTTCACAAACTCTCATGTTTGGCGCTGTTTATAGGACATGACGCCTCTTTGCTCGCTTCTTCCAAAAACTCCGCGATACGCTGCTGCAGGAGCTGTTTGTTTTCGCTCAAGTCGTCTCTTAAAAATTTATTGATATGAATCATATTAATCTTTACGGCAAGTTTTTTGTTTGCTTTGACTTTATTGTTTATATCCTTCACCGCCTCGTCGTACGAAGCGGGCGCGTTACGCAATATTATGGACACATACTCTTTGACGATATTTAAAAACACTCCCTGTCTGTGGCGGTCGTTTTTGTATATCTCTTCAGCAATCTCTTTGAGCAGTGTAAAGTTGCACTCTTTGGCGCTTTTACAGCTTGGTGCAATGATGAGTGCGAAAATTTCGGCTCTGAATTCCAAAGATTCATAGTGGGATAAAAACAGTTCTCTAAAAACTGTCAAAAGCCACGTTTTAATGCTCATGCAAAAACTCCTCCTCAAGTTCGCAGTAATCCCAAATAATTTTAGCTGTAAACCACGCACCCGGAACAATTAAAATGCACGTAAATACCTCAAATGCGACAGGCATATCGGGAAATATGATAACGTAATATACGATATCACAAATCCATGCTAAAATCCAGAGCGCCCAATATACATTCAGTGTTGCCCACTTTTTTATGCGTTCCGCCGCAAGAGGATTACCCGCCAAATCCGCCGCTTTTAAATACATGTACTTAAGAATGAAATACGGCACAAAGAAATTTACAACAGGCACAAGCCAGCTTGCTATTGCCCACCATTTTTTGTATTTGGGTTCATGTATTAGTTCATAGATATTTGAATAAGCTTTGTAAAACCATACTAAAAACATAATTAATGAAATGATAAATATACCAAGACAAACAAAATAGATGACCAATAACGTCAAAAATATCGTCAATGTCGTTGTTGTCTCGTGTTTGCTGTCCAGATAGTGTCCTGCGATGAGTACAACAGGATACAAAGCAACCACAATCCACATGAGCCATATGGCTATTTTTGCTATTTTTTTGCTTGATGAAAGATTGGTGTTCATTTTCTCTCCTGTTTATAAATTTTTTTCAAATTCTCAATAGTACATGTGGTATTTAAAAGCAACATATCTGCCACCACCAAAGATGCCATAGCATTTGCGACTATACTGCCACGTATAGCAATGCAAGGGTCATGTCTTCCTTTGAGGTTGAATTTCGCGCTCTCATTTTGCTCATTTTGCGTCTGCTGTTCCAAAAAAATAGACGGCGTAGGCTTAAAGTAAATTTTCAAATCCATATCTTCGCCCGTGCTTATGCCGCCGAGTATGCCGCCAGCGTGGTTTGACATGAAGCCGTTTTTGTCCATCTGGTCATTATTTTGAGAACCTCTCAATCTTGATGCGTTAACTCCTTCGCCTATCTCAACCGCCTTGACGCCGTTTATGCCCATCAGCGCGCCGGCTAATGCTCCGTCAAGTTTGTTGTACAAAGGCTCCCCAAGTCCAATAGGCGCATTTGATATTTTGACAAAAACGCATCCGCCGACAGAATCTCCATCCTCTTTTGCTTTTAAAACCGCCTCTTTCTGCGCCTTTTCCACTGTTTTGTCAAGTGCGAAAATCTCGCTTGTTTTTGCGTATTCAAAATCCAAATTTTTAGCCTCAATACCTGCGACGGCAAAGATGCCGCTTTTTATCTCTATGCCGAATTTTTCAAGCAATATTTTGGCAATCGCGCCAGCCGCGACTCTCGCTGCCGTTTCTCTTGCGCTGCTCCTGCCTCCGCCTCTGTAATCTCTGATGCCGTATTTTTTAAAATATGTAAAATCCGCATGCGAAGGGCGGAATAGTGATTTTATATTTTCATAATCGCCCGATTTTTGATTTTCATTAAATATCACCAAAGCGATGGGCGCGCCCGTGCTCACACCATTAAACACGCCGCTTAAAATCCGCACTTTGTCGCTCTCTTTTCTTTGGGTGGCAAATTTTGTAGTTCCAGGCTTTCTCTTGTCCGTTTCGTTTTGGATATATTTCTCGTCTATTTCAAGTCCCGCGGGAACGCCGTCCACGATGCAGCCTATCGCACCGCCGTGTGATTCGCCGAAAGTTGTTACGCAAAATTTTACTCCGAAATGGTTCAATGCGTCTCCTTGTTCAGTATGTTAAATGCTTTTTTTGCCGCGCTCTGTTCGGCTTCTTTTTTTGTATTTCCATGTGCTTTTGCCAGACTTTTGCCTTTTAAAAGGACCGCCATTTCAAACTCTTTTTTGTGGTCGGGTCCGAATGAGCGTATGAGGGTGTATTCTGGTATTGCACCGCAATGTGCCTGCGTGAACTCCTGCAAAAGCGTCTTATAATCTTTAAAAAGCGTCTGCATGTCTATTTTAGGATAGACTTTTTCCAAAAGCGTTACCGCCGCTTCTTTTGCGTTTTCCAGTCCGCCGTCCAGATAAATCGCACCGATGATAGCCTCAAATGTGTTTGAGAGCAAGGACTCCTTGTCGCGCCCATTGTTGTTCTCTTCAGCCGCAGAGATGATTATGTAGTTTCCAAGCTCCAGCTCTAGCGCGATATTTTTGAAACTCTTGTCATTTACAAGCGATGCGCGGAGTTTTGAAAGCTCCCCCTCGCTTTTTACGGGAAATTTCATATAGAGATATTCGCCCACTATCAAATCCAGCACGGCGTCCCCCAAAAATTCCAGCCTCTCGTTGTTTTTGGTCTTTTTGCAGCTTTTGTGAGTAAGAGCTTGAGTTATAAGTTGCTCGTCTTTGAACTTATAACCCAAACGCTGTTCAAGCTTTTCGATAGATTCTCTCATGTCGCCCCCTTGTTTTTTCGTGTTTTTTCAGCCTCTTGTTTGGCTATTTTATCGCATTTTTCATTTTCCGTATGACCGTTGTGTCCCTTTACCCATGTAGTTTTTATTACATGTTTTTTTGCAGCTTCAACATATTCCCTCCATAAGTCGGGATTTTTTACCTTGTTAAAATCCTTGAGTATCCAGCCCTCAAGCCATAGAGATATACCTTTTGTAACATAGATTGAATCGCTTATTATCTCTACTTCGCAAGGCTCTTTCAAGACTTTAAGCCCTTCAATCACCGCTTTTAACTCCATGCGGTTGTTTGTTGTATCGACCTCGCCGCCACTTATGATTTTCTCGCTTGATTTGTAGCGCAAGATGGCACAGTAGCCGCCGAAACCAGGATTTCCCAAGCTTGAGCCGTCGCTAAAAAGTGTAATACTCTTCATGTTCTTTTTTGATAAGAAGAAGCGAAATGTGCGGGTTTTTCAGCGTATAACACGAAGGGCATCTGTAAAAATGTACGGGAAAAGTACCTTTACAGCATGTGCATGTATATTCAAAGCCGACAGTCGCTTTTGTATAATTTTGTTTTTTAAGCGCCGCCAACACTTCAAGTTCAAACGGCGCACCCTGCTGTATTTCGCCGCCGATTTTCGCCGCCAACACAGCTTTTGCCAACGGCTGAGAGTAATTTTCCAACACCGAAACATCGCTTTCCCACAGCAAATCCAAAATGTTTTCAGCTTTTATCAAATCCAAGTCAAAATCAAAACCCTCTTTTCTTGCAAATTCAAACAGCATGCGCCCGACAAGCGGCTCTTGTTGTGTAAGCGCAAAAAGTGTTTCATATTTTTTTTGATTTGTCATTGAGTTGTCGCTTAAAATCTGCAAAGCCTTGACAAAACTTTTTTCACTCTCTACCTCAACATCAAGCTCTTCCAAAGAGTCCATCACCTCAAGCGCCCTTGCATACTCCTTGAGCTGTTCGTGTATTACCATCAAAATCTTAAGCGCCTCTTTGTGTCTCGGATAGAGCCTCAAAAGCTCCAAAAACACATCCGCACCGCGCCTTAAAAATCCAGCTTTAAAATATATCTTGCCAAGTTCAAAAAGAAAATACTGCTTCTCTTCCTTGTTCTTCACGCGTTTTAACGCTATGAGGTAGATGCCGATACTCTTTTCGTACTCTCCGCTTTTTGAATATGAGTGTGCTAAAAGTCCCAAAGATTCACTTGAAATGCTAAATTCATCAAGCAGTTTTTTATATTCGCTCGCATCCGCCATAACTTCAAAGCGTTTTATAAACTGCTCTATGCTGTAACGCTCCTCTTTACCCTTAAAAATACCCCACCAATAGTTTAAAAACGCTATTATAAATATGATTGCAAAAAAGATAATGATACCAAAAATTGGGTCTCTGTATGCCAAAAAAAGAGTATCCAAAAGCTGCCTTTTTATACGATTTTGGCTCAATTATAGCAAAGACAAGCTAAGAGTGAGTATAATTTTGCGCATGATAGATGCAGGCTCAATCGAAACACTAAAACAAAGAATTGACATAGTAGATATTATCGGCAGTTATCTGGAGCTGAAAAGAAGCGGCGCGAATTTTAAGGCGATATGTCCTTTTCACAACGATACGACTCCAAGCCTTCATGTAAGCCCTTCAAAGCAGATATACCACTGTTTTGCATGCGGCGCGGGCGGCGATGCGATAAAGTTTATCATGGAGTATGAAAAGTTAAATTACCCAGAAGCGATAGAAAAAGCCGCTTCTCTTTGTAACTTTACGCTTACTTACACAAAAGACGAGCGCATTAAAAAACCCGATAAAAAGATACTTGAAGAACTGAACCTTTTTTTTACACAAAACCTTGACAAAAATCAGCAAGCCTCGTCCTATCTCAACCAAAGAGGCATAGGGCAAGCCTCCATACAAAAATTTGAGATAGGATATGCACCCTCTTCGTACATGACCTTGAATTTTATAAAACAGCGCTTTTTTACCTCAAAAGAGGCGATAGAGGCGGGCATTATCGGTATAAATGATAATGGAAGCGAATATGCGAGATTTATTGAACGCATCACTTTTCCGATATACTCTGCAAACGGCAGGATTGTTGGATTTGGCGGGCGTACACTCACAAATCACCCCTCAAAATATATCAATTCGCCGCAGTCTCAAATCTTTAACAAATCAAGGCTTTTGTATGGTTACAATTTGGCGCGCGAATTTATCATACGCAATAAAAAAATCATTATTTGCGAAGGCTATCTTGATGTTATAATGCTCCATCAGGCAGGCTTTCATGAAGCAGTTGCTACTTTAGGTACAGCTCTTACAAATGAGCATTTACCGCTTATAACAAGAGGCGAACCCAAAGTTGTTTTGTCATATGACGGAGACAGTGCAGGTATAGAAGCCGCATTTAAAGCCGCGAAACTTTTATCATCTCACAATATAGAAGGCGGCGTAGCGCTTTTTAGCGGTGGCATGGACCCTGCAGATATGGTGCAAAAAGATATGTTTGACAAATTAAACGCTCTTTACAACAATCCAAAAGAGTTTGTGGAGTTTTGTCTGGAGCATATAGCGGGAAAATACAATCTAAAAAATGCACATGAGAAGCAAAAGGCTCTGGAAGAGGCGATAGAGTATCTACGCACACTCCCAAACACGCTTGCTGAGAGTTATAAAGGGTTGCTCTCGTCATTGCTTGGCATGAGGTCAAATTTGATTATATTAAAGACCAAAAAGCCTTCAAAACAAAACGCCGCATATGAAGGTTTTGAAGATATGCTGGAGCTGTCCATCATAAAAACGCTGCTTGTAAATCCAGCTTTGGTTGATATGACGCTTGATATCATAGACGTTTCTATGTTTAAGGTGCATACGGAAGAGTTGTCTCTTTTGCTTGAAGGGCAAAAAGAGCATCCGTCTCTAAGAAAACTCTTGATGCTTGATAATGTTCAAGTTCATGAGGAGAGCGAACTCATAAACGCTTTAAGACCGTTTTTGATTACCTTTTACGAAGAGGAGATTGAGAAGATAAAAAAATCTGCGCTTGAATTTGAAAAAAAAAGTTTTTTGTTTAGAAAAATACGGGATATTATTGAACGTTTGAAAAAAGGAGAATTGGTATCGTATGAGAGCTTTAGCGCTTTTTAGCGGCGGACTTGATAGCATGATTGCTATGAAGCTCATAACAAATCAAGGTATTGATGTAAAAGCCATCAATATAAATATAGGCTTTGGCGGCACGAAAGACATGTCGGCGGTATTTAGGGAGCGCGCTTTAGCGGTCGGGGCGGACTTTGAGATGATTGACGCAAGAGAGGAGTATCTGCAAAAAGTACTTTTTTCTCCCAAATACGGATACGGTAAGCGTTTCAATCCATGTATAGACTGCCACGCTTTTATGATGAGAAAGGCGAGGGAGCTTTTGGAAAAAGAGGCGGCGGATTTTATCATAACGGGTGAAGTGCTTGGTCAGCGTCCCATGAGCCAAAACTCAAAATCCTTAAAAAATGTGCTTGAACTTGGCGATGATGACGGTATTATACTGCGTCCCATGAGCGCGAAGCTTTTAGCGCCCACAAAACCAGAAATAAATGGATGGGTGGATAGGGAAAAACTGCTTGACATTGAGGGCAGGGACAGAAAAAGGCAGCTTGCTTTGGCACAAGAGTTTGGTTTTAGCGGGTTTGCAAGTCCTGGCGGCGGCTGTTTGCTTACGGATATAAATTTTAGTGAAAAATTACGAGATTTTGTCAAGTATCAGCCATTGTATGCAGAAGATATCGCACTTTTGAAGGTTGGCAGGCATTTTAGATTGGAGCATAACGCCAAATTGGTGCTTGGACGTAACGAAGGTGAAAATAAAATCCTAAAAGAGCTTGAAAACAGCGCATTTTCAGATATCTATCTTGGTGATGATTTGCCTGCGCCTTATGGCAAAATCTCGCAAAACGCCGTGTCGGATGAAAAAATCTTTGCTGCAAAGCTCACTCTTTTCTACACAAAAATAGAGAAAAATAGACCGCACAAAGTGCAAATCGCGGATGAGCTTTTTGAAGTCTGCGCATTTGAGAGTGTAAATGATTTTAAGCGGTATGCTGTAGGCGCGCATGTGTAGGGAGTTCCATAATGCCTCATGTTTATTAAAATTATTAAAGGTTTTATCTGTATAATACCGTTTTTGATTTATCTTACATGGGGTGTTAGCTCAGCTGGGAGAGCGCAACGCTGGCAGTGTTGAGGTCAGGGGTTCGAACCCCCTACACTCCACCACGAAAACATCGGCATTCTCTCAACTTTTGGACACCTTAATTTTATCAAGTGTGCCAGAGATTGTGCCAGAATACAAATACTGCCCGTCATCTATTTTCACAAGCGAACCCTCTATATATTTGCCGTAAGTCTGCTGAATTACCCTTACGTCTTCATGTCCGACAAATTCCGCGATAATAGGCGCGCTCACACCGTTTAAAAGCATATGAGATATAAACGTATGCCTTGTCGCATATAACTTGCGATGTTTTATGCCGCATTCTTTTAGAAGCCTGCACCATTTTTTGCGCAATGCGTTGATGTCGTGATACGGTTCGCCATTTTCATTTATAACCAAATGCAGAGTTTTGCGACCGCTTGTATTAACAAGAGCATTAAAATACTGCCTTGCCTCTTGCCTCACAGGTATTTTGCGCTTACTTGCTTTTGTTTTTGGCTTGCCCGTTACGCCTCTTACGATAACCTCGTTTATTTCTATGAAGTTATGCGATATTTGAGGCAGTTTCAACCCTAAAAGTTCGCTCGGACGCATACCCATCGTAAACAAAACGCCCAAAATATTCTTAAAACTGCCGCTTGCGTGCGATAAAATCTTGTCAACCTCCTCTTGTGTGAAAGGATTGACATCGTTACCATCGTCCTTAAGTGGAAAATTTAGGGCTTTATTTTGTTCAATGTATTCGTCCTCCACAGCCATTTGCAAAATGCCGCTAAGTGCCGCAAGATAGTTCTTTTTGGAAACATCTTTCATTTTCAAGGACTGCACAAAATCCCTAATATCAAGCCGTGTGATAGACGCTACATCTCTATCCTCGCCGAAAAACTTTATTGTAAATTCAGTGTAACGCGCTATGTTGTAATAGCTTTTGCGCCCTTCCGAATGTAATAGGTGTTTGTCGGCATAATATCTAACACTCTTAGCTTTTTGCAAAGTCCTGTTTTTAAGCTTTATAAGGATAACAGGTATGACTTCGTTTTGAAGATACTGCCTGTTTTGCTTCGTATCGCTTAATTTTGTGGATTTTCTAACATCGCGTGCGCCGTTTTGGTATCTAAGGTAAAGAACATTGTTTCTGCTGACTATTTTAACTTTCATGTCATCTCCTTGAAAGCTAAAACTGATGGTTGAACAATGCGATTGTAACATGTTAAATTAACCTGCTAACTTTTGAGCCATACGGGTAGCAAAATCATCTACCTCGTCTTTTACATTCCGTAACATCCATTCGTCTATTTTCTGACGAATGAAGCGGATTTTTGTATTTGGTCCGTCAGGCTGGACGAAATGAACGCCAAGCCGCCAATCGTTACATTTGATTTTTTTCTTGATATATGCCCTTGAACAGCTTATATATTCACATAGAGCAGAGGTATCAAGATAGGCTTTCATTTTTTACCCTTTTTATCAACAATCCATACAGCGATAGCCGTAATGATAAAGCCGATAAATGCAACAATCGCAAGTAAAATGCCAAAAATTAGCGCGGTTGTTTCTAACATTGTTTGCTCCTTTTAGGCTATTTTCTGTTGAGTTAGCCTGTTATAAATATACTC